>CAUGKJ010000133.1 GCA_959600045.1 uncultured Haemophilus sp. | reverse complement strand
GTTTCCCGGGTCATTAATCACTCTCCCTCCGTAAGTGAAAAAACCCGTTATTCAGTACAACGTGCAATGGAGGTTTTAAATTATCAACCCAATGCAAACGCACAAGCTCTGGCAGTACAAAATACTGATACCATTGGCGTGGTGGTTACTGATGTAACGGATCCGTTCTTTGCTATCTTGGTCAAATCAGTCGATAAAGTGGCTGAAGAGCATCAAAAAACGATTTTGATCGGTATTGGATACCATCATGCAGAAAAAGAGCGTGAAGCCATTGATACCTTGCTACGCAAGCGTTGTAGCTGTTTAGTCGTTCATTCCAAAGCCCTTTCTGACGAAGAATTACGTCATTATCTTGAAAATGTACCGGGTATGGTTGTGATTAACCGTGTGATTTCAGGTTATGAAAATCGTTGCGTCAGTCTTGATAACCGCCAAGGTACCTATCTCGCGACTGAAATGCTGATTCGTTATGGTCATAAGCACATCTCCTACATTGGATCTAATCACGGTATTTTAGATGAAACCGAACGTAAAGAAGGTTATTTGGCCGCTTTAAGAGATCATCACTTTCCTATTGTCGAACAAGCCATTGTGCATAATTCTCCAGATTTTGAAGGCGGTGAAAAGGCGATGATTGATTTATTGAGCTACAACTCTAACTTAACAGCGGTTGTAGCCTATAACGATACCATGGCAGCGGGAGCAATTTCCGTTTTAAATGAAAACAATATCAAAGTGCCGAAACAGTTTTCCATTGTGGGCTTTGATGATATGCCAATTGCTCGATATTTGATTCCGAAGCTTACCACTATTCGCTATCCAATTGATTTAATGGCAAATTATGCAGCAAAACTAGCTTTGAGCTTAGTTGATTCGTCTATTGTTACACCGACTGTTGTCCAATTTAATCCAACCTTGGTGAGACGTTTTTCTGTAGAAAATGCAATGAAACCGTGATGGAGATCACAAATTTAAACATTGCTATGTAATCGTTTTCATTTATGTGAGTTTGATCACAGATTAACAATTTTGATTTCGTTATGATGGATTCAGTTGCAATAGATGTACGCAACATTCCTCTATTTGGTATATAAAAATCAACAATAAAATCTCTTTCTCTATATAGGAGCGTTTTTATGAAAAAAACAGCAGTATTAAGTGCGGTCGCTTTAGCAATCGGTTTAGGTTCAGCAACTTCAGGTTTTGCAGCCGATAACCGTATTGGTGTTACCATTTATAAATATGATGACAACTTCATGTCATTAATGCGTAAAGAAATCGATAAAGAAGCGAAAGCCCTTGGCGGCATTGAGTTATTAATGAATGACTCTCAAAATGCACAATCTATTCAAAACGACCAAGTAGATGGTTTGCTTTCTAAAGGTGTAAAAGCCCTAGCCATTAACTTAGTAGACCCAGCTGCAGCTTCAACTGTTATCAACAAAGCGAAACAAGATGACATTCCTGTTGTGTTCTTCAATAAAGACCCTGGTGCAAAAGCTATCGGTAGCTATGAGCACGCTTACTATGTTGGTACCGACCCTAAAGAATCAGGCTTAATCCAAGGTGATTTAATTGCAAAACAATGGAAAGCAATGCCAGCCTTAGACTTAAATAAAGATGGTAAAATCCAATATGTATTATTAAAAGGTGAACCAGGCCACCCAGATGCGGAAGCACGTACTAAATATGTGATTGAGCAATTAAATGCTAAAGGTATTCCAACCGAACAATTATTTATTGATACCGGTATGTGGGATGCAGCTATGGCAAAAGATAAAGTGGATGCATGGTTGTCTAGCTCTAAAGCGAACGAAATTGAAATGATCATTTCAAACAATGACGGTATGGCGTTAGGTGCGTTAGAAGCAACCAAAGCACACGGTAAAAAATTACCAATCTTTGGTGTGGATGCATTACCAGAAGTACTTCAATTAATTAAGAAAGGCGAAATTGCTGGTACTGTGTTAAACGATGGTGTTAACCAAGGTAAAGCAGTTGTTCAACTTTCTGCAAACCTTGCTAACGGTAAAGCAGCAACAGAAGGTACAAAATGGAAATTAGAAAACCGTGTTGTACGTATTCCTTATGTTGGTGTGGATAAAGATAACCTAAGTGAATTCTTAAAATAAGAAAATCTATTGCTTTTCTTTAATTTTAGGGGGAAAGGAAACCCAAATTCCCTTTCCCCCTTTTTGATGAGGTTGGATATGACAACTCAAACCCAAGACAGTGATGTACTACTGACGATGACGGATGTCAGTAAGTCTTTCCCCGGTGTAAAAGCCCTTGATCACGCCAATCTAACAGTTCGTTCTCACTCTGTTCATGCCTTAATGGGCGAAAACGGGGCGGGTAAATCGACATTATTAAAATGCCTCTTCGGAATTTATGCAAAAGACGAAGGTGAAATTTTATTCTTAGGCAAACCTGTTGATTTTAAAACATCAAAAGAAGCCCTTGAAAATGGGATTTCAATGGTTCACCAAGAACTAAACTTGGTGCGTCAAACCAGTGTAATGGATAACCTATGGTTGGGTCGCTACCCACTTAAAGGTCCTTTTGTAGATCACGCCAAAATGTACCGTGATACCAAAGCTATTTTCGATGAATTGGACATTGATGTTGATCCAAGAGAAAAAGTGGCCAAACTTTCCGTTTCACAAATGCAGATGATCGAAATTGCGAAAGCGTTCTCTTATAACGCTAAAATCGTCATTATGGATGAGCCAACATCCTCACTTTCAGAAAAAGAAGTGGAACATCTTTTCAAAATTATTCAAAAATTAAAAGATCGCGGTTGTGGCATTATTTATATTTCACACAAAATGGATGAAATCTTCAAAATTTGTGATGAAATCACCATTCTTCGCGATGGTAAATGGATCAATACCGTTCAAGTTAAAGGCACCACCATGGAAGAAATCGTTTCAATGATGGTTGGCCGTGAATTAACACAACGTTTCCCAGAAAAAACAAACGTACCAAAAGAAATCACGCTTGAAGTGGAACATTTAACAGCGGTAAACCAACCGTCTATTCAAGATGTTTCCTTTAATTTACGTAAAGGTGAAATTTTAGGTATTGCGGGTCTTGTTGGTGCAAAACGAACCGATATTGTGGAAGCCATTTTTGGTGTCCGCGAATTAAAAGAAGGGACGATCAAGCTCAACGGAAAAATCGTGAAAAATCATACCGCACTTGAGGCAATTAACCACGGTTTTGCTTTAGTAACTGAAGAACGTCGTTCAACCGGGATTTATTCAAACCTAAGTATTGAATTCAACTCTTTGATTTCAAATATGAAATCTTACCTCACTCCTTGGAAATTGCTCAGCAATAAAAAAATGGCAAGCGATACACAGTGGGTGATTGATGCGATGAACGTTAAAACCCCTTCTCACAAAACAACGATTGGCTCGCTTTCTGGTGGTAACCAACAAAAAGTGATTATCGGCCGTTGGCTTTTAACCCAACCAGATATCTTAATGCTCGACGAACCAACTCGTGGTATTGATATTGGGGCAAAATTTGAAATTTATCAGCTCATTCAAGAACTCGCTAAAAAAGATAAAGGCATCATCATGATTTCATCAGAAATGCCGGAATTATTAGGCGTAACAGACCGAATTTTGGTCATGAGTAATGGTCGTGTTGCAGGCATCGTTGAAACGGCAAAAACGTCTCAAGAAGAAATTTTGCAACTTGCCGCAAAATATTTATAAATCATAAAGGAACAAATTATGAGTGCCTTACAAAAAAATAAATCATTCGATTTCTTAAAACAAAATGCGATTTATTTTGTGTTGTTGATTTTACTTGGCATCATCATCGCACAAGATCCAACATTCTTGAATGTTCGCAACTTTAGTAACATTTTAACTCAATCATCCGTCCGTCTCATTATCGCCCTTGGTGTTGCAGGCTTGCTTATCACTCAAGGTACCGACTTATCAGCCGGTCGCCAAGTCGGTTTA
>CAUGKJ010000132.1 GCA_959600045.1 uncultured Haemophilus sp. | reverse complement strand
AAGAAGAATAAAAGAAGCACTAGAATCTGGTGCAGCCTTAGAAAAATTAAAAGACAATCCACCAGATGTGTTCAACCACAACTTGGAAAATGTGCCACGTTTGTATAAAGAAATTCGTCCGGGTGCTGATTATCAGTGGTCTTTGAAATTGCTTCATGATTTCAAAGAAATGTTCCCAAACATCCCAACAAAATCAGGTTTAATGGTTGGATTAGGTGAAACTAATGAAGAAATTCTTCAAGTGATGGAAGACTTACGTGCAAACGGCGTAACCATGCTTACACTGGGTCAATATCTTCAACCTAGTCGCCATCACTTACCGGTTGCGCGCTATGTGCCACCAGACGAATTTGATGAGTTCCGTGATAAAGCCAACGCAATGGGCTTTGAACACGCAGCCTGTGGCCCATTTGTTCGTTCTTCCTACCATGCTGATTTACAAGCAAGTGGTGGATTAGTGAAGTAATCAAAAACAGATAAAAAAATGACCGCACTTTGAATCTCAAGTGCGGTCATTTCTTATATTATCCTTTCAACTAGTCAGTTGCTACTGGCTTATCTTCTTCGCCCTCATCAGTCTCCATCATGCTTTCTTGACGAAGATCTTCAAGGGTGCGACCATTAATTAAGTAGCCATTTTCCGTTTTTTCCACTCTAGAAACGTAATTATCACCTTCTTCCACAAATTCTCGGTGAAGTTTTCCATCATGTTTTACAAAGCTACTTAAATATTGCCAAAAGTATGAATTTTCCTTAATGGCTAAGGCTTTTTCATTTTGATCATCAAACAACATTTTACTTAATGTCAGGTTAAATGTGCCTTCAATATTATCTGGAATCATGTCTGATGAATCATCTTCGGGCACTTGAGGCACAATACCACTCACTTCCAATTTAACTGGATAAGCATTGGTCTCCGGATAAGTATTAAGATTTAAATTCAACGTAGCATTATCAACGATTAAATCAAGCTCTTTCCAAGAGTTTTTAATGTACTTATCAAATGTGGCTGACGTTAAATGCGTGCTGCATAAAGCCCCATAAAACGGTGATGAGCAAAATCTAGCTGATAAATGTGCTTTGCTGTGATTAATTTTAAATGGTGCATCAACCGCTAATTTTTCAAATTGGAAACCTGCACTTGGGTAGCTAGCCTTATTCGCTGACAATGTAATATGTTCATTATATTGATCATTGTCTAGTGTTTCCGTCTTATCACTGGCTGATACGTCATCAAGCACTAAATCGGCCATATTAAATGATTTTAAGGCTACCTCAATATTCGTCTTGCCACTAAATTCTTTCACCCATTTATCTTTGGCATTCAAGAAGTCTTTATTGTCTTTTGATGGTGCCTCTTTCTCCGCAAAAGCATCTAATAAAAACGGTACAAACGCCAATTCGTTTGCCACGTTGTAATCATCTAACTGAATATTAACTTTACCGCCTTTAGCTTCCCATTTACGCTCTTCATCGGCAGGGGTTTGCTTCACACTATCAACATTCAGTTTAAAATCTACATTAGCCTTGGTTAAATCCGTATTCGCCAACTTAAGTTCAAGACCGGCATTTTGTAAGTTAAAGTAAGGTTGATTATTTTTAGGCACATTGACAGAAAGCACGGATAACGAACCATCAAAACGATCGTTTTGTGTAAAAATTTTCGTTAACAAATTGACGCCGGCTTTAATATCTAATGAGCCATCACTTAATTTTTTAAATTCATGATGAAAATTGACCGCACTTGGCACGCCATTTTGTTTAATCAATAAATTCAAACCACCTGCTGTTGCTTGGCTTTCTTCTGTCGTACGGCTTTTATTAGCAATGCGTAAAATATCACTACTGAATTTCGTGCTCAAATCACGCTTATCTGCCTCACCTAATTTCACGTCAAAATGATAAGTCGCATTTTTCATATAAACATGGGTGTTTTCGCCATTTAACAACGCCACTTCGGCATTTTTCGCGGTTAAGTCAATACTTGATAGATCGTATTGATTTGCGCCGACAGGCACTAGGCGAGCTTCACCCTCAATTTGTTCCAGTTTAGTGTCTTTATCGTAATTAAAACCACTTAGAGTTGTTTTTAGCTCAACTTCTTTATTTTTTAAGAAATGAAGACCGATAGAAAGGTTTTGGGACTTATTCGCAAAATCACAGACTGTAAATAATCCCCTACCGGCGAAAATTTACTATTAATCGTGTTTTTATCAATCGTGATATTTAATGTTTTATTTAATTGACGAACTAATTGATCAGATAACTGAGACTCCGCTGTAATGAAGAAAGGCAGTGCGGTAAGCTTAGTTGAAATCACATTTGTGCTTTTCGCATCACTATCTTTTACACTAAAGATCAACTCACGAATAAAAAAGTTTTTCGCAGTTTGCGTCACATTTAAGGTTGCTTGGTTATCCAAAGAATAAGGGAAATTTTTTAACACCTGATCGATTTTGTGATTGGTGTAAAATTGTGCGCCGATCCCAAGTGCCACTGCGATAGCCGAAATCGTCAATGCTATTGTTCTTTTCTTGCTCATAATGTCCCCAAATACGATCTCAATTTACGATCTCAAAATCCTTTTGAAAAATTAACCGCACTTTTCTCTTCAAAGTGCGGTCAGTTTCCAGTCTATTTTAGCCTAAGATTTTATCTAACTCTTGGCTTACAGCTTCCACTTTTTGAGTACCATCTAAACGGAAATATTGCGTATTACCTGCTTTCGCTTCAGCTTGGTAATAATCAATTAATGGGCTGGTTTGTTTGTGGTAAACCGCTAAACGATCTAACACCGTTTCTGGTTTATCATCTGCACGGATAATTAAATCTTCCCCAGTCACATCATCCTTACCTTCCACTTTTGGTGGGTTGTAAACGATATGATAAGAACGGCCCGATGCTTGGTGTACGCGACGACCACTCATACGTTCAACGATCACTTCATCCGGTACATCAAACTCTAAAACGTAGTCAATTTTCACGCCAGAATCTTTTAATGCATCCGCTTGTGGAATCGTACGTGGGAAACCATCTAATAAGAAACCATTTGCACAATCTGGTTGAGAAATACGATCTTTTACTAATGCCACGGTTAATTCATCTGGCACTAATTTCCCTTCATCCATTAATGCTTTTGCTTGTTTACCTAATTCTGTCCCCGCTTTAATCGCTGCACGGAACATATCCCCTGTTGAAATTTGTGGGATGCCAAACTTGTTCATAATAAATTGTGCTTGTGTGCCTTTTCCTGCACCAGGTGCACCTAAAAGAATAATTTTCATACGAATCTCCAATAAATAATAGACTTGTTTAAAATACCGTTAAAGCCTTGTTTGGTCAAATGATTTTGCTGTTAATTTTGACCGCACTTTATTTTATTTTAAGCTTTTTCATTTCCTTTTTCATTCCATGGTGCCACCCAGAATAAACAAATCATTCCTGGGATAGCGAGGAATAAACAAATCCAGAAAAAATGATAGTAACCTACTGCTTTGACTAGGTAACCCGATAACATACCAAGCCCTTTACTCGGTAAAGCGGAAAGGCTGGTAAATAAGGCTAATTGAGTGGCTGTATAAAGCGGATTTGTTTCGCGAGCCATAAAAGCAACAAAGGCAGCAGTGCCCAGACCGACACCGATATATTCCCCCGCAATCACGAAACCTAATTTCCAAAGTTCTGCAGCGCCGATATGGTCAAAATGCCCAAATGCAGCTAACCAAATAAATCCACCAATAGTGATTAATTGGATAAAACCAAATACCCATAATGCGCGATTAATCCCTAAACGCAGCATGATCACGCCACCCACGAGACCGGCAGAGATACTTGCCCAAAGTGATGTACTTTTTACCACCAACGCAATATGCTCTTTTTCAAAGCCCATGTCATAAACGAATTTCGTTTGTAGCGTGGTAGCAAATGAATCACCAAATTTATACAAGAACAAAAAGAGTAAAAAACCGATGGCTTGGGTGACACCTTTGCGTTG
>CAUGKJ010000131.1 GCA_959600045.1 uncultured Haemophilus sp. | reverse complement strand
GCGATTCCTGAGTTGATGCGTATTTTAATCGATTTACACGGTTACTCATGGCAACACGCTTGGGATGTGACTCGTCGTATTTTCTCTTACACTTGCCATACTTTAATGTCAGAAGCATTAGAAACCTGGCCGGTAGAAATGATGGCGAAGATCTTACCTCGTCACTTACAAATGATTTTTGAAATTAATGATCATTTCCTTGAATATGTGAAAACGTATGTTACGACTGATATGGACTTTATCCGTCGCGTTTCACTTATCGAAGAAGGATATCAACGTAAAGTGCGTATGGGATGGTTGTCTGTTGTGGGTTCGCATAAAGTGAACGGTGTTGCTGCAATTCACTCAGATCTTATGGTGACATCAACCTTTGCTGATTTTGCTCGTATCTATCCGGAACGTTTCACCAATGTAACAAACGGTGTGACACCGCGTCGTTGGCTTGCTGTAGCGAACCCGAAATTAGCGGCTTTATTTGATCAATATATTGGTTCTGAATGGCGTTGCGATTTAAGCCAAATTGAAAAACTTAAAGCCTTTGCAGATAAAGGTGAATTTAAGCGTGCAGTTGCGGATATTAAATACGATAACAAAGTGAAATTAGCACAATATGTGAAGAAAACACTTGATATCGATTTAGATCCACATGCTTTATTCACGAATACAAACGTCAAATGCTTAATGTGTTACACATTATTGCACGTTATAACGAAATGTTGGCTCATCCAGAAAAAGATTGGCAGCCACGTGTGTTCATTCTAGCGGGTAAAGCGGCTTCAGCTTACTATGCAGCAAAACAAACCATTCGTTTAATTAACGATGTCGCGAATGTTATCAATAATGATGAACGCTTAAAAGGTCGTTTAAAAGTTGTCTTTATCCCGAACTACAGCGTAAGTCTTGCACAATTAATCATTCCAGCGGCAGATATTTCTGAGCAAATCTCTCTTGCAGGAACAGAAGCATCAGGTACCAGTAACATGAAGTTTGCCTTAAATGGTGCGTTAACATTGGGTACGCTTGATGGTGCGAACGTTGAGATTTTAGATAATGTTGGTGAAGACCACATCTTTATCTTTGGTAATACGGTTGAACAAGTGGAAGCATTACGTCGCGAAGGTTATCGTCCGTTTGATTATTATCAACATGACGAGCAGTTACGTGAAGTCATTGACCAAATCATTCGTGGTGATTTCTCACCGGAAGAACCGAACCGTTATCATTCTCTAATTCAAGGTTTACAATACCACGATTATTATCAATCCTTTGCTGATTTCCGCAGTTATGTGGAAGCGCAAAAAGCGGTAGATAAAAAATATCAAGATCGTGATGCATGGATAGCAAGTACCATTCAAAATATGGTGAATATGGGCTTCTTCTCATCAGACCGTACGATTCTTGAATATGCGAAAAATATCTGGAAAATTGAACCGTTAAAACTCGAGAAGTAAGTTCTTGTCCACTCATAGAAAACCCTGTCGGATTATTTCCACAGGGTTTCTTTTTATGCTAAAATCCACCGTCAAATTTATTGTTCATTCAGATTAGGAAAAAGTATGAAAGTTTTAGAAGGTGCGGTAGCTGCACCAAATGCTAAAATCGCAGTGGTGATTGCTCGTTTTAACAGTTTTATTAATGAAAGTTTATTAGAAGGTGCGGTAGATGCATTAAAACGTATCGGCCAAGTGAAAGATGAGAATATCACAATCGTTCGTGCACCAGGTGCGTATGAACTTCCATTAGTAGCACGTCGTTTAGCTGAAAGCAAAAAATTTGATGCAATTGTGGCATTGGGTACAGTAATCCGTGGTGGTACCGCTCACTTTGAATATGTGGCTGGCGAAGCAAGCAGCGGTTTAGGTCAAGTCGCAATGCAAGCTGAAATTCCAGTAGCATTCGGTGTTTTAACGACTGAAAACATTGAACAAGCTATCGAGCGCGCAGGGACCAAAGCAGGTAACAAAGGTGCAGAAGCAGCATTAACTGCACTTGAAATGGTGAACCTTTTACAACAAATTGATGCGGCATAATTCCAATGACAGATAAAAAAGAACCTGTAAAAAAAGTATCGCCACGTCGTAGAGCGAGAGAATGTGCGGTTCAAGCATTATATTCTTGGGCGCTTTCTGGTAATGCACCAGAACAAGTGGAACTCACATTCGTTGTGGATCAAGATTTAAAAGGTGTGGATAAACCTTATTTTAGCCGCCTTTTCCGTCAAACCGTTGCAAATGTAGAAGCCGTTGATTTTTCAATGAGTCATTATTTAGATCGCGCGTTAGATGAATTAGATCCGATTGAAAAAGCGATTTTACGTTTAGCGGTTTATGAACTTCAATTTGAGCCAGATGTGCCGTATAAAGTGGCGATTAACGAGGCGATTGAAGTAGCGAAAGTGTTTGGTGCAGATGAAAGCCATAAATACATTAACGGTGTATTGGATAAAGTCGCTCCTGCATTAGGTCGCAAATAATTATTCAAATGTAGGGTAGACAAATGTCTGCCCTTTGTTTTTTGGTGTGCGATAAAATGAGTACGGGTGAATTTGATCTTATAGGGCGATACTTCTCAATACAAAAAGGCAATCAACACTTTGTTGATTTCAGTATTGGGGATGATTGTGCTATCACTCATATTCCAGAAGGCTATCAGCTTGCGATTACCACCGATACAATGGTCGAGGGTACGCATTTTTTATCTTCCATTTCTCCAAAAGATTTAGCGTATAAAGCGATTGCGACAAATCTAAGTGATTTAGCTGCTATGGGCGCTAAACCTGTTTGGATTTCTCTTGCACTGACATTACCTGAAGTTGATGAAAACTGGCTAAGCCAATTTAGTCAAAGTCTGTTTGATACATTAAATCAATATGATGTGACGTTAATTGGTGGCGATACAACGAAAGGCTCACTTTCTGTAACCATTACGGCACAAGCTTTCGTACCAACAGGAAAGGCTTTATTCCGACATAATGCGAAGGTTGGAGATTTTATTTATGTATCGGGCACGTTAGGTGATAGTGCGGCGGGTTTAAATTGGATCTTACAGGGTAAAAGTGCGGTTGATTTTGATACTGAATTTTTAGTAAAACGCCATTTTCACCCGACGCCACGCGTTGAATTAGGCCAAGCATTAGTGAATGTAGCGCATTCATGCATTGATATTTCAGATGGTCTTGTCGCTGATTTAGGGCATATTTTAACGAGAAGCCAATGTTCTGCGGAGATTGATTTATCCTTCTTGCCTTTATCTACATCACTCAAAAAAAAATATAACTTAGAAAAAACAGAAGCGTTTGCATTAAGTGGCGGGGAAGATTATGAGCTTTGCTTTACGATTCCCGCAAATAAAAAATCTGAGATTGAGAAGTTATCTCAAGCGTTGAATGTACCTTGTACCTGTATCGGAAAAATTGTTCCGCAAAATAACAATCAGATTACTTTTTTAAAAGATGGACGTGTCATCAATTATCAAGCGCCGTCTGGTTTCGATCATTTTAAGGATAAATAATGAATAGTTCACCACTTGATAGAGTTAGCTTAAAAAATCCAGTTCATTTACTTGCATTAGGTTTCGGTTCAGGGCTCATTCGTCCAGCACCGGGCACATGGGGAAGTTTAGTTGGAACGATTTTAGGTTCGGCATTATTAGCTTGTCTTGGTCTAAAAACCTTCCTAATTTTGATCGCACTTTGCTTTGCGATTGGTTGTTATCTATGCCAAAAAACCGCAGATGATATGGGCGTTCATGATCACGGTTCCATTGTTTGGGATGAATTTGTTGGGGTATTTATCGTGTTAGCCGCGATTCCAACTTTATCTTTACCTTGGATTGTCATTGCCTTTGTGCTTTTCCGTTTCTTCGATATTTTAAAACCTTATCCCATCCGTTATTTTGACCAAAAACTGGAAAGCGGTTTTGGGATTATGGTGGATGACGTTTTAGCGGCAGTTTATGCGGTTATCGTGATCGTGATACTACGTATTGTAGGCTTAGCATGCTAAATTTGATGATTATTCATCTTGTGGGTTTACTTTCTCCAGGCCCTGATTTTTTC
>CAUGKJ010000130.1 GCA_959600045.1 uncultured Haemophilus sp. | reverse complement strand
GTCAATCAACAAGTGCCCACACAGATTGTCTGATATATTGTTAAAGAGCAAAAAAATAAATTGGTCGGCGAGATAGGATTTGAACCTACGACCCACTGGTCCCAAACCAGTTGCGCTACCAAGCTGCGCTACTCGCCGACGATTGAGCACAATTATAGTGAGCTTTTCTTTTCAGTCAATTAATTTTTTAGATTCCTCTTTCAACTGCTCAAAATTATTCCAGTTTTTTTAACCGCTCTTTTGTTGTCTTTGTAAAATAAGGCGTAGTCAGTTAAAATAGCAAACGTTTACTTAATGCCACCTTGAGGAAAAATGCATGACCGCCCAAATTATTTCAGGTACTGAATTATCAAAAAAAATTAAATCTGATGTTGCCAGTAAAATTGAACATTATCGTGCTCAAGGTAAACGTGCGCCAGGACTTGCAGTAATTTTAGTGGGCGCAGATCCTGCTTCTCAAGTCTATGTGGGCAGTAAACGTAAAAGTTGCGAAGAGATTGGAATGGTCTCGAAATCCTATGATTTACCTGAAACCACGACAGAGGCGGAACTACTACAACTGATTGACCAATTAAATGCTGATGAAACTATTGATGGCATTCTCGTGCAACTTCCATTACCGGAGCAGATTAATAGTTCATTAGTGATTGAGCGAATTAGCCCTGAAAAAGATGTGGATGGTTTCCACCCTTATAATGTGGGACGTTTATGTCAACGTATCCCAACTTTGCGTGCTTGCACCCCTTATGGCGTGATGAAATTATTAGAAACCACAGGTATTGATTTACACGGTAAACATGCTGTGATCGTTGGTGCATCAAATATTGTAGGGCGCCCGATGTCACTTGAATTATTATTGGCAGGCGCTACTGTCACAGTGACACACCGTTTCACCAAAGATTTAGAGCATCATATTCGTCAGGCGGATGTTTTAGTGGTAGCTGTGGGTAAACCTCGTTTTATTCCGGGCGATTGGATTAAAGAAGGGGCAACAGTCATTGATGTGGGGATTAACCGTATCAATGGCAAATTAGTGGGCGATGTGGAATATGATGTGGCGATACAAAAAGCGGCTTATATTACGCCAGTACCGGGTGGTGTAGGGCCAATGACAGTTGCCATGCTGATGTTTAATACTCTTTATGCTTATGAGCATAACAATCAATTAGTTTAAGGAATGAAAAAAGTGCGGTTAAATTTGACCGCACTTTTTGTCTTAATGTAATTTCAATCTTGGTTTTAAATAGTGGTTAAGTTTATCCACTAAAATAATCAAGCCAATCTTAATACATCCATGCAAAGCATGTTGATGCATACGATATAAAGACACATACGCAAACTGTGCAAATTTACCTTGAACAGTTAATGGATTTTTCCCAAATTTATTTGAAATGCTGCCCAATGCGGTAAAGCTTGAAAGAGAAACTAAGGTGCCTTTATCGTTGTATTTGAATGCTTTTAATGGTTTTTGTTCAAAAAGTGCAAAGATATTTTTTGCACAGGCTTTTGCCATTTGATGTGCCGCTTGCGCTCTTGGAGGCACTAATTTGCCGTTTGGTTGCATTAATGCCGCACAGTCACCAATGGCAAAAATACTGTCATCCACCGTAGTTTGAAGGGTATCTTTTACCACTAATTGATTGATACGGTTAAGCTCTAATCCATCAAATTGCTGTGTCACCGTTGAGGTACGAACACCTGCCGCCCACACAATAAGATCAGCTTTGATTTCTTCGCCATCTTTGGTGATAAGTGTATTTGGTTGGGCTTCCGTGATCATCGTATTTAATTTCACATTTGCCCCCATTTCTTGTAATTCATCTAATACTGCTGCAGATAAATTTTCAGGTAGAGCAGGCAATAATCGAGGACCTGCTTCAACTAAGGTGACTTGCAAGCAAGAATTATCAATTTTGCCGTAACCGTAAGAAGATAAGTCTTCAGTCGCATGATAAAGCTCAGCGGTCAATTCCACACCAGTTGCACCACCGCCAACAATCGCAATATTGACTTTGCTCTCATCCACTAATTTCTGTTTAAATTCTTCTTCACCAATATCATCTAATGCGCGGTTTTCAGAGAATTTAAGGAATAATTCCAACATTCTTTGTTGAAAGCGAAGTGCTTGATCAGAGCTGTCTAGGAAAATACAGTTATCGGCCACACCTTTTGTATTGAAATCATTCGATTTACTACCGATCGCAATCACCAAGTAATCATAAGGAATACGACGCGCAACCACGAGCATATCGCCTTCTTGCCCATAAACAGGGGCAAGTTCAACATATTTCTGTTCACGATTGATGCGCGTGATCGAACCTTGTTCAAAGCTGAAGTGATGGTTTTTCCCGTGTGCACGATAGCTCAGAGAATCCGTGCCATCATCCATTACACCTGTGGCAATTTCATGTAGTAAGGGTTTCCACAAGTGGGTCGCATTGCGATCCACAAGCGTCACTTTAGCCTGTTTTTTACGACCTAATTTGTCGCCTAAAAATGTCGCTAACTCTATGCCACCGGCGCCTCCGCCAACGATCACGACGTTTTTCATAAAGTACTCCTAAAAGCAAAATTGTTAAAAATGTTAAACTAATGTAATGATAGCATAACAAATAAAAAGACGAAAAAATTTAATGGAAATGACCGCACTTTATTGATGGCAGCGATCGTAAAGCGGTTGTAACTGTTGAATGGTTTGGGTGATAAATGAAACAGGGTCGATTTGATGAAGTTCAGCTTTTTCAATGCTTTTTCCAATGCACCAAAAATCTTCATCTGAACGTAAGAGGAGATCTTTTTCAGAAATGTCCTTCACTTGGCGAAAATCATCATATTCGCTTTCATCTTCTCGCCAAATATCAAAATCAGCAAATTGTTTGAAATCAAATTGATCAAGCCACTGATTATATTGTTGCACATTAATTTGTGAGCGATCCGCACGATAGCAATGCCAATCTAAACACACTCTTAGTCGGCGACGATTTAATAGCACAGAAAAGATTGCTGCAGAATTTTGGTTAAACTCGTATTTAAAATAAGCGAAGAAATGCGCCCGTACTTGCCAGCCATTGGTCCAACTTTCAATATGCGGCTTCGCAAAAGGTGTGCCAAGTTGCTTTGCGACTTCTTGAATAATCGCTTTCCAGTTATCCCAATGTAATTTGTAATCCGCTTTAATCGCCGGAATATCTTCCGGACAGAATTTCTTCATTTGAGCGAATTGATAGAAAGGAATATTGAACAGTTCACAAGATTCAGCCGTAAGCGAGAGCATAGCGTTTCCTTAAAAATCACTGTAATTTTTGACCGCACTTTGCGTGAAGATTTGTTTATCTTCCCAGCGCAATAGGGTCATTCGATTATTCCACACACATCCTGTATCCAAGGCATAGATACCTGGCGGAGTGGGCTCATCCACTAAACTTGCCCAATGCCCAAAGACAATGGGAATTTGTTTATAAAGTGGGTTATCTAAATTAAACCAAGGCATGAGCTCTGCTGGCGCATCTTTTAAAGGGGATTTACAAGCAAAATCAAAGCGATGATCTAAATAGCAAAAACGCATTCGAGTGAAAGCATTAATAATGTAACGATGACGCGCTAAGCCCTGTAAATCTGGCGACCAACGATCAGGCTGTTCGGAATACATATTTTCAATGAGATAATGAAAGTCACCGTGTTGTAAAATCTGTTCAACTTCAGCCGCACAAGATTTTGCAGTTTTCAAATCCCAATCAGGCGAAATGCCAGCATGCGCCATTAGGAAGTTTAACTTTTCATTATGCACAAGTAATGGCTGATGGCGTAACCAATGAATCAGCTCATCAAAATCGGGCGCATTAAAAATGTCATCGACACGATCACGCGGTTTTACCTTTTTAATACCCAGTGCGGTCGCAATTAAATGTAAATCGTGATTCCCTAGTACAGTTTGTGCTGCATTGCCAAGTGATTTTACGAAACGAAGACATTCAAGTGATCTATCCCCACGGGCCACAAGATCCCCCACAAGATAAAGTTTATCTTGCGTAGGATTGAAATCTACACGTTCTAATAAAAGCTGTA
>CAUGKJ010000129.1 GCA_959600045.1 uncultured Haemophilus sp. | reverse complement strand
CACTTGTGAGCTTCATTTGGCGCGCACACACTCCGGATTTAATGAAAAAACTCACGTCGAAAAAAATTAATGTATTAGCGATGGATTCTGTGCCACGTATTTCCCGTGCGCAAGCGCTTGATGCACTAAGCTCTATGGCGAATATTTCTGGTTATCGTGCGGTGATTGAAGCGGCTCATGAATTTGGTAGTTTCTTCACTGGACAAATTACCGCAGCAGGTAAAGTACCACCAGCAAAAGTGTTAGTCATTGGTGCGGGTGTTGCAGGTCTTGCTGCTATTGGTGCAGCCAATAGCCTTGGTGCGATTGTACGTGCTTTTGACTCTCGTCCTGAAGTAAAAGAACAAGTACAAAGTATGGGCGCGTCTTTCTTAGAAATTGATTTCAAAGAAGAAGGCGGTAGTGGCGATGGTTACGCGAAAGTAATGTCAGAAGAATTTAACCGTCGTGCGATGGAACTTTATGCGGAACAAGCCAAAGAAGTGGATATCATTATTACCACCGCGGCGATTCCAGGTAAACCAGCCCCTCGCTTGATCACGAAAGAAATGGTTGATTCCATGAAACCAGGTTCTGTAGTGGTGGACTTAGCGGCTGCAACTGGTGGTAACTGTGCTTACACTGAAGCAGGAAAAGTCGTCACCACTGAAAACCAAGTAAAAATCATTGGTTATACCGATTTCCCAAGTCGTTTACCAACACAATCTTCCCAACTTTACGGTACAAACTTAGTTAATTTATTAAAACTACTTTGTAAAGAAAAAGACGGCAAGATCAATATCGATTTTGACGATGTGGTATTACGCGGTGTGACAGTGGTACGTGATGGGGAAGAAATTCCACCAGCACAAATCCAAGTATCAGCACAACCAAAACAAGAAGCTAAAGCGGCACAAAGTGCGGTTAAAAAAGAGGAAGAAAAACCAGCAGATCCTCGCATCAAATACGGTGTGATGGCGGGTGTAGGTGTATTATTCCTCTGGCTTGCATCTGTGGCGCCAGCGGCATTCCTTTCTCACTTCACCGTATTCGTATTGGCTTGTGTAGTCGGTTACTACGTGGTTTGGAACGTTAGCCACGCTTTACACACCCCACTTATGGCGGTAACCAATGCGATTTCAGGTATCATCATTGTGGGTGCATTACTGCAAATTAGACAACCAACAGGCAACTTCTTCATTGATGCATTAGCCTTTGTGGCAATCTTGGTGGCAAGCATCAACATTTTTGGTGGTTTCCGTGTAACCCAACGTATGTTGGCGATGTTTAGAAAAGGTTAAGGAGAAGACGATGTCTGAAGGTTTAGTACAAGCAGCCTATATTATCGCTGCATTACTTTTCATTATGAGCTTAGCCGGTCTTTCTAAACACGAAACGGCAAAAGTTGGTTGTTGGTATGGTATTGTCGGTATGACAATTGCCCTTGTTGCAACCATTTTCGGCCCGCAATCTGAAGGTACATTATGGATCATTATTGCGATGATCATCGGTGGCGTGATTGGTGTTCAACGTGCATTAAAAGTTGAAATGACTGAAATGCCTGAACTCGTTGCGATCCTTCACAGCTTTGTAGGTTTAGCAGCAGTGCTCGTAGGCTTTAACAGTTACGGTTTAACAAACGAAACTGATCCTGTGTTAATGAATATCCATAACGTTGAAGTATTCTTAGGGATCTTCATCGGTGCGGTAACATTCACGGGTTCTATCGTGGCATTCGGTAAATTAAGCGGCAAAATCAATTCAAAAGCATTAATGTTGCCACATCGCCATAAATTAAATTTAGCGGCATTAGTGGTTTCAGCTTTCTTGATGGTAGCATTCTTAAACAACCCAGATAATATCTTCCCAGTGTTACTTATGACCGCGATTGCACTTGCATTCGGCTGGCACTTAGTGGCATCTATCGGTGGTGCAGATATGCCGGTTGTGGTTTCAATGCTTAACTCTTATTCTGGTTGGGCAGCGGCTGCAGCAGGTTTCATGCTAAGCAATGACTTGCTTATCGTCACCGGTGCATTAGTGGGTTCTTCTGGTGCGATTCTTTCTTACATTATGTGCAAAGCGATGAACCGCTCATTCATCAGCGTTATTGCAGGTGGTTTTGGTAATGATGTTCAAGTGTCTTCAGATGAAGAGCAAGGTGAATACCGTGAAACAACTGCAGAAGAAGTGGCTGAATTACTCAAAAATGCAAGCTCTGTGATCATCACGCCAGGATATGGTATGGCGGTAGCACAAGCGCAATATCCAGTCGCAGAACTTACGGCGAAATTGCGTGAACGTGGTATTAACGTGCGTTTTGGTATTCACCCTGTTGCAGGTCGTTTACCAGGTCATATGAATGTACTTTTAGCGGAAGCAAAAGTGCCTTATGACATCGTGCTTGAAATGGATGAAATCAATGATGATTTTGCGGATACTGATGTGGTATTGGTTATCGGTGCAAACGACACTGTAAACCCAGCGGCGATGGAAGATCCAAACAGCCCAATCGCAGGTATGCCGGTGTTAGAAGTATGGAAAGCTCAAAACGTTATCGTATTCAAACGCTCGATGGCGGTAGGTTACGCAGGCGTTCAAAACCCATTATTCTTCAAAGAAAACACTCAAATGCTCTTTGGTGATGCAAAAGAACGTGTTGATGACATTCTTACTGCATTAAACAAATAAGCAAAAAACTGAAGTAAAACTGACCGCACTTTGAGAGATTAAAGTGCGGTTTTTTATATGTTTTTTAGTGCTTATATGATTAAATAACCTAACTTTAAGAAGTTATACACTAACTTTCTAAAATCAAAATAGGCGAGGAAACGATAAGATGAGATTTACATTACCACTACTATTATCTCTAACTTTGTTTGGTTGTTCTTTTGGCGGATTTCAACCTCCGCCACCACATGATCATTGGCGCTTACATAATGCAGATGCATTATTTCCTGATTCAGATCCTAATGTTTTAACTAAATTTCTTGATAGAAGAAAAAAAGATATGTCGGATTGTGGTATGGATTTTGTTACCGGTGAAAGTGATGATCCAGAGGTGAATCTTTGTTTAGAGAAAAAAGGCTGGTATTTAAAAGGTGGGCCTGTATGTGAAAATATACTAATGTGGGATAGTCCAATATGTACCCAATGGCGAAAAAAAACACAGTAAACCTGATGCAAAACCTTGGAAGTAAGTATTGGGTATTACAACTTTCGTTTATTTCTCGATTTTTCTTTTCATAAAATATTAAAGTGCGGTTTTCTTTATGTTTCTTTAATGTTTATATGATTAAGTAATCGAGTTCCAAGCAGTTATACACTAACTTCCCCAAAATCAAAATAGGCGAGGAAACGATAAGATGAGATTTACATTACCACTACTATTATCTCTAACTTTGTTTGGTTGTTCTTTTGGCGGATTTCAACCTCCGCCACCACATGATCATTGGCGCTTACATAATTCTAGGGTTTTATTTCCTAACTCAGATCCTCAAGGACGTATTAAATTTCTTGACAGAAGACAAAAAGATATGTCGGATTGCGGTATGGATTTTGTCAGTGGTGAAAGTGATAATCCAGAGGTGAATCTTTGTTTAGAGAAAAAAGGCTGGTATTTAGAAGGTGGTCCAATCTGTGAAGAAAGAACAATGTGGAATAGACCTGCATGTATCCAATGGCGAAAAAAACACAGCAAGCTTGATGCTAAGCCTTGGGGGTAAGTATTAGGTATCACAACTTTAGTTTATTTCTCGATTTTTCTTTCTATTCAACAAAAAAGTGCGGTCAAAATTGACCGCACTTTTTTACATTAACGTTGAATTAAATAACGTAATTTGGTGCCATCTTGCTCTACGCTTAATAGTGTGTAACCGTGGTTTTTAGTATCAACAGGAATGTTGTTGATAGATTGGGCACAGTCACTTAAGAGTTCTAAAATTTCGCCTTTTTGTAATTGTGGCATGGTTTCGAGCATCACGATTGCTGGATACGGGCAAGGTTCACCTAGCGTATCTAACGTGTAATCTGGGGTGATATCTTTTGGATCTTTATCTAATTTTTGAACAACGGTAAATGCCATAATAATGTCCTCTTTTTTGAATGAATTCGTT
>CAUGKJ010000128.1 GCA_959600045.1 uncultured Haemophilus sp. | reverse complement strand
TAAAGCCATTGTTACCCGCATTAAAGCGATGTGTCTTTTGTTTGAAATTATCTAGAACATATTGGACAATTTGTTCAATACGTTTAGGTTGTAAAAAGGCTTGTTTTTTCTCGAGTTTTGTTAGCTCTTCAAGATTCTTTTCAGTTTCAATGCTCTTAAATTGTGGCCGTACATCATTGTAATCCACTTTAAATTTCAGTACTTTTTCGTCACGAATCGCATCGGTGATAATGTAAGAGTGGAGTTCAACACCAAAAACACTCGCTGTAGTTTCAGCACCTAATGCGTTAGTTGGAAAAATAGGCGTGCCGGTAAAACCAAATTGATAGTATTTTTTAAATTTTCTCGTTAGATTTTTTTGTGCTTCACCAAATTGAGAACGATGGCATTCATCAAAGATAAAAACGACCTGTTTATCGTAAATCGGTAATTTATCTTCCGATTTCATCAGGTTATTGAGTTTTTGAATGGTGGTGACAATGATCTTATTGTCGTCTTTGTCGATATTGCGTTTTAGACCAGCTGTACTTTCCGAACCATTCACGCTATCCGGTGAAAAGCGTTGGTATTCCTTCATGGTTTGATAGTCCAAATCTTTTCTATCTACTACGAAGAATACTTTTTCAATAAAGTCTAATTCTGTCGCAAGACGTGCGGCTTTAAAGCTGGTGAGCGTTTTGCCTGAGCCGGTGGTGTGCCAAATGTAGCCGCCACTGTCTTTATTGCTCCAATTTTTCGCCTGATATGAGCTTTTAATTTTCCATAAAATCCGCTCGGTGGCAGCAATTTGATACGGGCGCATAATCAATAGGGTATCGGAAACATCAAATACACAGTAATTCACCAACACATTGAGCAGGGTATGTTTTTGCAGGAATGTCGCCGTAAAATCCTTTAAATCTTTAATCAGAGTATTTTTTGCTGTTGCCCAATTCATTGTGAAGTCATAGCTATTCTTATCGCGTTTGGTGGTATTGGCAAAATAGCGAGTATCCGTGCCATTAGAAATGACAAAAATCTGAATATATTTAAAGAGAGAATTTTCTTTATTGAAACTTTCTTTGCTGTAGCGATGAATTTGATTAAAGGCTTCACGAATAGCCACACCGCGTTTTTTCAGTTCGATATGCACAAGTGGTAAGCCATTGACCAAAATTGTCACATCATAACGATTATCATAGCTGCCGGTTTGCTCGAATTGATTGATGACTTGCAGGGCATTATTGGCAAGATTTTTCTTATCTAGCAGATAAATATTCTGAATGCGTCCATTATCAAAATCATAAATATAGTCGTCATGAATTTTACGGGTTTTCTCAATTAGACTATCTCTCGGTTTATCCAAATATTCTTCTAAAAAACGTCGCCATTCCGCATCAGAGAAAACCACATTGTTCAAGCGCTGTAATTGCGCCCGTAAGTTTTTAATCAGTTCATCGTGATTATTAAGCCCTTGTAAATACTCATAGCCTTGCGCCCGTAAATCACGAATAAACTCACGCTCAAGACTCCCTTCCGTTTGATAACCGGCATTAGGCTCTTCCACAAATTTATTATATTGATCTAAAACAATAAAATTGTTGGATTCGGCAATGGTTTTATATTGGGTCATAATGGTTCCTTAATGCTTTTGCTTTTTTAGTTTTTGTAGGGTGGGCTTTAGCCCACCGTTTTATTTATGATTGTTAATTGGTGGGCTAAAGCCCACCCTACGGTATTGTTATATATCACCTTTAATTTTCAAATCTGGGTTGCCTCCCCAATCTTCAGGATAAATCTCTGCTTTCACATCACGATGGAAGGAAGAATACGGCCAATCTTTTACTACCTCAACATAGCCATGTTTCACAGGATTGTAATAAATATAATCCAAATGATTCGCCAAATCTTTATCATCACGAATTAAATGCTCCCAAAATCGGCGTTGCCAAATACCTGATTCTCGATATTTTTGTCTATTTTTATTAAATTGTCGGCATTCTTTGGGAAGTTGTCGTGTAAATTGTGTTTTTAAATATGCGATGCGTATTGCGTAATTATCATCATTTTCAGGTAATTGCATCAGTAAATGAATATGATCGGGCAAAATACAAATTGCTACTGTTTCGAATGGATAATGTTCACAAGTTTGTTTATACGCAAATCTAAATTCATTGATATAGTCAGTTAGATAAGATTTTGTTCTATCTTGTAAAACAATTGTGAAAAAATATAATCCACCTTTAGTAAAATCGCGACGATAATTAGGCATATATTATTCCAAATTGTAGTTTGTAGGGTGGGCTTTAGCCCACCATAAAAATATTCTCATTACATTGTAGGGTGGGCTTTAGCCCACCGTTTGTTGTGATTAATTGGTGGGCTGAAGCCCACCCTACGTGTTACGAGAAATTCAATAACAATTCCCTGTAATACTCATACCGCTTTTGGCTTTGTTCAATCGCTAAAGGTAAGCCTTCGGTGATGGAGTTTGTAAGGGTTTCAAATTTATCCAAAGTTTTTGCTATTTCTATTTGAATATTGAGCGTTGGTATTGGGATAGGGAGTGATTTTATTATATCTGAATTTAAATTACTTACAGAGCTACTATTTATTTTCCCATTCCAATAATTTTGCACAGTATTACTAGATAAATAGTAATATAGAAAATCAGAGTTTAGAATATTTTCAAAATCACTAATAGATGCCCATCCATCGTGAATTGCTCCACTTATTTTTAGAATATATGGTCTTCCATAACTCATCGAATTGGACATCACAAAATCACCACATTTTAGAATTCTAGATTTTTCTGCACCTTCTACAGTAATTTTTTGAGCAGTATTTTCTATGTATTTAGAATCTAATGATGTATCTCCAATTTTAATCCAAGGAATACCATTTGGGTCATCTGTGATATATTGCGAAATAGGGCGAGGTGAGGCTCCTCGCTGAATTTTTGCGACATCTCCTAATGTTCTCCACTCAAATCCAACCTTCCCAAGTTCTTCTTCACTTAACAATTTCTCCCGATAGTATTCATACTGCTTCCGGCGTAGTGTAAGCTCGCTGGTAAGCTCGCTGGTAAGCTCGCTGGTAAGCGCTGTCAATGCGTCCAAAATTTTTACGATTTCGGTTTGGACGGGGAGTGGGGGGATGGGGATTTCTAATTTTTTTAGCTCGCTAGCGTTTAGCGCTGGAATCCCTGTAAAAGAGCATAAATTATGAATCTCTTTTTGAAAATGGAGCAGTATATGGTAAAGAAAGCGAACATTTAATTCATATTCTGATTTGATTGTTACAGAATAATTAAGATTTCCTCGGAAATATTTACCTTCTTGCCAAGTAATTGAGCCAACGCCAGCACCTCTTGTTGTAATACCAATAGGATCATTTTCAGTGTTCCACTCATTAATAAATCCTAAGGGCTCACGTCCACTGTTGATGACAGGGTATATTCCAGGGTTTTGTGCAATAATGTTTTTGCTAACTGACTGACCTGTTTTTATATCTGTGACTTTTCCTAAGGGCTTCCACTCAATCTCAGCTCCATTTAATAATTTCTTTAAAAAAGTGCGGTTGTTTTTCATGGTGTTTTACCCCTCAATCTCCGCCACAATCTTGTCAATTTCTGCACGCAAGCGGTCGATATTGGCAACAGTTTGTTTAATTTCAGCGTTGAGTTTATCGATATCAATCACTTCTCGGGTGTCTTTTTGTTCCACATAAGAACTCACCGCAAGGTTGTATTCATTGTTAACGATGTCTTCAAAGGACACGGATTTGGCTAAATGAGGCACATCTTCTTTATCAGCAAAGAGTTTTAGAATTTGCTCAATATGTTCCTCTTCCAAAATGTTGTTATTGGTGGCGGGTTTAAATAAACTGCTGGCATCAATAAATTGGGTTTGGGTTTATGTTTGGAAAGTACCAAAATATTCACCGCAATACTGGTACCAAAAAAGAGATTTGGCGCAAGCGCAATCACCGTTTCCACATAGTTATTATCCACCAAATATTGACGAATTTTTTGTTCTGCACCGCCGCGATAAAAAATGCCAGGGAAGGACACAATCGCTGCGCGGCCTTTTGCTGAAAGATAACTTAACGCATGCAAAAT
>CAUGKJ010000127.1 GCA_959600045.1 uncultured Haemophilus sp. | reverse complement strand
AAGCTTATGGCTGGCAAGTAATCCGTAATGTAGATGGTCACGATGCAGAACAAATTCGTGCTGCAACTATTCTTGCTCAAGCAGAAAAAGAAAAACCAACATTAATTATTTGTAAAACCATCATCGGTTTTGGTTCACCAAATAAATCAGGCTCTCATGATTGCCACGGTGCACCATTAGGTGATGAGGAAATCGCATTAACCCGTAAAGCACTTGGCTGGGAATATGGTCCATTTGAAATTCCGGCTGAGTACTATGCAGAATGGTCTGCAAAAGAAAAAGGCGCAGCAGCAGAAAAATCTTGGGAAGAAAAATTTGCCGCTTATGCAAAAGCATACCCTGAACTTGCCGCAGAATTTACACGTCGTGTAAACGGTGAATTACCAGCAAATTGGGCGGCAGAATCTAAAGCGTTCATTGAAAAATTACAAGCGAATCCTGCAAGCATTGCGAGCCGTAAAGCATCACAAAATGCAATTGAAGCTTATGCACATGTATTACCTGAGTTCTTAGGTGGCTCTGCAGACTTAGCAAGCTCTAACTTAACGTTATGGAGCGGTTCAAAACCAATTCGTGCACACGAAAACGTAGGTGGTAACTATATCAACTATGGTGTGCGTGAGTTTGGTATGTCTGCGATCATGAATGGTATTGCTTTACACGGAGGGTTCATTCCTTACGGCGCAACTTTCTTAATGTTCTACGAATATGCACACAATGCAGTACGTATGGCAGCATTAATGAAACAACGCACTTTATTCGTTTATACTCATGACTCGATCGGTTTAGGCGAAGATGGTCCAACTCACCAACCAGTTGAGCAAACTACATCATTACGCTTAATTCCAAATCTTGAAACATGGCGTCCATGTGACCAAGTGGAATCAGCCATCGCATGGCAACAAGCGGTTGAGCGTCAAGATGGCCCTAGTGCGTTGATCTTTACCCGTCAAAACTTAGCCCAAATGGACCGCACTTCTGCACAATTAGAGGCAGTTAAACGTGGTGCTTATGTGTTAAAAGACTGTGAGGGTACACCAGAGTTAATCTTCATTGCGACAGGTTCTGAAGTGGAATTGGCAGTGAAAGCAGCAGATGTCTTGACTGCTGAAGGTAAAAAAGTACGTGTCGTCTCTATGCCAAGTACTAACCGTTTCGACAAACAAGATGCAGCGTACCGTGAAAGTGTGTTACCTGCGGCCGTAACCAAACGTGTTGCAATCGAAGCAGGTATTGCAGACTTCTGGTATAAATACGTCGGCTTTGAAGGTCGCGTGGTAGGTATGAATAGCTTCGGCGAATCAGCTCCAGCAGATCAATTATTCAAACTCTTTGGTTTCACCGTGGATAACGTGGTAGCAAAAGCAAAAGAAATTCTATAATTATTAAAATGGATAAAGGCAGGTAATGACCTGCCTTTCTTTTTTGATTAAAAAAAGTGCGGTCAAAAAATAAGAAAATTTTTGACCGCACTTTGTTTTTATCTGCTTTCACCTTGTTATTTAAGCCTTTTTTCGTCAATCCATTGAGTTAGCCTTTCAAGTTTGCTAAAATTCGCGACACTTTTTGCGATAAAAAATAAAACGTAAAAAGTGAGTTCGGAAGAAGGTAGCTGGAGAGTAGGGAATTGCCCCTACGCCGACGAGGTAAAATCTTTCAGGCGCAATCGCAAGATTGCAGGGACTGTTACTGGACGAACCCTTGGAGAGATCCATTGCATTTTATTGATGTAAATGGACGCCGAAGGCGCAAAAGAGCGGTCGATTTTTCGATTGTTTTCCAAACGCTCAGGCAAAAGGACAGGGGCAAAAGACAATCCGTATTATCAATATATTTCTATCGGGATTCTTCTTGTCTCCTTGTCGAGTTTATTTGTATTTTAAACGACGAGGAATCATCAATGTCATTACAGACAATCTTATCGGCTATTAGTAGCTTTATATGGGGACCTCCCCTACTTATTCTTTTGTCCGGAACCGGACTTTATCTCACCCTTCGTTTAGGCTTTTTGCAAATTCGTTATTTGCCTCGTGCCTTGGGCTATTTATTTGCTCGTGGTGCAAATAAAGGCAAAGGGGACGTGTCTTCTTTTGCTGCACTTTGTACCGCATTAGCGGCAACCATTGGTACAGGGAATATCGTGGGTGTAGCGACCGCAGTACAAGCGGGAGGACCTGGCGCGATTTTTTGGATGTGGCTAGTTGCATTATTAGGCATGGCAACCAAATATGCTGAATGTTTGCTCGCAGTGAAATATCGTGTGCGCGATAAATTCGGTTTTATGGCTGGTGGCCCGATGTATTACATCGAACGTGGTCTTGGTATCAAATGGTTAGCGAAATTATTTGCGTTATTTGGGGTGTTGGTGGCCTTTTTCGGTATCGGTACTTTCCCTCAAGTGAATGCGATTACGCATGCGATGCAAGACACCTTTAATGTGCCTGTTGTGATTACTGCAACAGTGGTGACGGTATTGGTCGCGATGATTATTCTTGGTGGAGTAAGACGTATTGCGAGAGCCTCTGCAGTCATTGTGCCTTTTATGGCGCTGGGTTATGTGACGACCTCAATTATCATCTTAATCGTTAATTACGATAAATTACCTGCTGCAATTGCATTAATTATTCAGAGTGCGTTTAATCCTCAGGCAGCTTTAGGTGGTGCAGTTGGCTTTACCGTGATGAAAGCCATTCAATCGGGTGTGGCGCGTGGTATTTTCTCAAATGAATCAGGTTTAGGGAGTGCGCCAATCGCAGCCGCAGCAGCGCAAACGAAAGAGCCCGTTCGCCAAGGTTTAATTTCGATGACGGGGACATTTTTAGATACTATCATCGTATGTACGATGACAGGCTTAGTGCTTGTTATTACGGGAGCATGGAGTAATCCTGAGCTTTCAGGCGCAAGTGTGACTAACTATGCTTTTGCTCAGGGATTAGGTACATCATTTGGTGCAACGATTGTGACAGTTGGCTTGTTATTCTTTGCTTTCACCACAATTTTAGGGTGGTGCTACTACGGTGAACGTTGTTTCCTTTATCTAGTTGGTATCCGTGGTATTAAATTGTATCGCTTCGTGTTTATTGTTCTAGTTGGAGCGGGTTCATTCCTCACCTTAGATTTAATCTGGATCTTAGCGGATATTGTGAATGGTTTAATGGCCTTCCCGAACTTAGTTGCATTAATTGGTTTACGCAAAGAGATTATTTCAGAAACCAAAGATTACTTCGAACGTTTAAAAGCGACGCAACATGATCAAGATGAATTAGCCTAATTTAGACTGATAAAAAGAAAAGGGAAGCCGAGTGCTTCCCTTTGTTGTTTACAGCTTTACATCATAACAAGTTTACACAGAAATGAAATCACATTTTTTCAGAAATTAGATCCCGATCATATTTTTGAACATTTGTTTTTTTATTTACCTAAAAGCACTTGAAAAAGTGGTTCAAGGTCGATATGTTGTTATTAAAGATGAACGGAACCGAAGGGTTCATTTAAGCAAAAGAGGTAAATGCTATGACACTCAATATCACAAGTAAACAAATGGAAATCACCCCTGCAATTCGTGAACATGTGGAGGGAAGACTTGCAAAATTAGAGAAATGGCACACTCAACTGATTAGCCCGCATTTTGTTTTAAGTAAAGTGCCAAACGGCTTTTCTGTAGAGGCTTCAATTGGA
Source organism: uncultured Haemophilus sp. (assembly GCA_959600045.1). Lineage (GTDB taxonomy): Bacteria > Pseudomonadota > Gammaproteobacteria > Enterobacterales > Pasteurellaceae > Haemophilus_D. The sequence continues at coordinate 432 of CAUGKJ010000127.1, read as the reverse complement.
ACTCCATTAGGTAATCTGTTAGCCACTGCAACGGCAGATGATATGTATAAAGCGATCAATGAAGTCGAAGAAAAATTAGAACGTCAATTAAATAAACTTCAGCATAAAGGCGAATCCCGCCGAGCAGATGAGCGTTTGAAAGATTCTTTTGAAAAATAAAGGATAATGAATAAATAAAAAGGGCGAACATGATGTTCGCCCTTTTTTACTAAGGATGTAATCAATTAAAAACGAATCTCAATAGATGCTGCAAAATTACGTCCTGGCGCATAAAAACGCTCTAAACCTTTTCCTTCTTTATCAACTGAATCAGTCGTACTTATTTTGTTAATACCACGTAGGGTATCCCAAGTGTGATATTTGCGATTAAATAAGTTATAAAGCCCTGCGCGTAGCGTAATATTTTGATTGATTTTATAGAAACCATACAGA
>CAUGKJ010000126.1 GCA_959600045.1 uncultured Haemophilus sp. | reverse complement strand
ACAACCAAAAGTGTATGTGGAGTTTGGTCGTGGTGGCCCAGCTGAACAAGGGATGACGTTCTTCTCTAGCATGTGGGGCTCAATGATTAGCCTTGTTGGTGCAGAAAACGTGGCGCCTGCAGAAATTGGCAAATGGGGCACATTAGCTGCTGAAAAAGTATTAGCTGCGAAACCGGATGCGATTATTATTACCGGCCGTGAAACTGAATTGAAGAAAAATCAAGAAGGCATGGTAATGGGCTTTGGTATTGAAAAAGCAGAAGCGGAACGTCGTTTAAATGGATTCAAACAACGTGCTGGCTGGGCTGAATTACCGGCAGTGAAAAATAACCGTGTTTATGCAGCATATCATGCGAATTCTCGTACTTTATCAGACAGCGCGTCTGTTCAGTTTGTGGCTAAAGCGGCGTATCCTGATCTTTTCAAAGATTTAGATCCGCAACAAACTTACTTAAACTTCTATAAAAACTACTTACCGGTTACGCCGGAAGGTACGATTTATCTTTTCCCTGAAACTAAATAAGGGAAACGTTAATCAATGAAAAACAATTCTGTTGTAGCAGATATTGTGGCTAACCAGCGTAAGCTTGAACGCAAACGCTGGTTTGTTATTTTATCTTTTCTTGTGATTGGCGTGGTCAGTCTTATTCTCGATGTGATGACCGGCCCCGCGATGCTATCGGTATCGGAAGTCGTGAATGCGTTATTCGGTATCGGTGAAGTGGATAAAATGACAGACAATATTGTGCATAATTTACGTTTACCGATGGCCTTGATGGCGCTTGTAGTCGGGGCAACCTTAGCTGTAGGTGGGGCAGAGATCCAAACCTTATTAAATAACCCCATGGCAAGTCCTTATACATTGGGGCTTGCTGCTGCGGCAGGTTTTGGGGCTTCTGTTGTGATTGCTTTCGGAAGTTTTGGTTTACCGGTACAAGTTGCAGTGCCAATTGGCGCGTTTGTCATGACCATGCTCGCGTCTGGGATTCTTTTCTTGTTCGCGTCTAAACGTCGTTTTAATTCTGAAATGCTCGTGTTGGTAGGGATTGCATTACTCTTTATTTTCCAATCCTTACTTTCATTGGTGCAATTTATTTCGGCTCCTGAAGTCTCGCAACAAATTCTGTTTTGGCTATTTGGTAGCTTAAATAAAGCGACATGGCAAAGCTTAATCATCATTATTGTCGTAACCACAATTTGTGTCGCATTACTTTCAAAAGAGCTTTGGAAATTGACCGCACTTCGTTTAGGTGAAGATCGTGCGGCGAGTCTTGGTATCAATTTGCAAGTATTACGTATTAAGGTTTTAGTTCTTGTCGCCATGATGACGGCGACAGCAATTAGTTTCGTTGGCGTGATTGGCTTTATCGGCTTAGTTGCACCACATGTTGCTCGAATGTTACTTGGTGAAGATCAACGTTTCTTCTTACCGGGCGCGATGTTAGTCGGTGCGGCATTCTTATCCCTTTCTTCGGTATTATCCAAAGTTATTATCCCTGGTGCATTGTTCCCGGTGGGGATTGTTACCTCGTTTATTGGGGTGCCTTTCTTCTTTTGGATTATTTTAAATAACAAGCGGGGAGAATTAAAGAATCTTACGGTAAAACGAGGTGATCTCACCGTTGCGGATCACATTAATGTCCGTTTTGAAGAAGGTAAAGTTTACACGGTGCTTGGACCAAACGGCACAGGAAAATCCTCCATGCTAAAAACCATTTTTGGTGAATTACCACATGAAGGTATGATTACCTATCAAGGTAAACAGCTAGAACGGACAAAGTTAGCGGATTGGCGTAAACCAATTGGCTATATGCCTCAAGATAGCCGAGTAGATGCAAGTTTGACCGCACTTGAAGTGGTTCTTTTGGGACGAATGGATAGTCTAACGATGCGAGTGAGCGATGAGCTTCTCACTGAAGCAGCAAGTATTATGGCACAATTAGGCATTGGTCATTTAGCCCATCGTGATATTCTGAATCTCAGTGGTGGACAACGTCAAATGGTGATGTTTGCTCAGGTTTTATTACGTGAGCCACAGATTTTAATGTTGGACGAGCCGGTGAGTGCGTTAGATATGCATCATCAGCTTAATTTATTGGAAGAAGTTTACACCTATACGAAACAGAAAAATCTGATTACTATAATGGTATTACATGATTTAAGTCTTGCCGCTCAATTTTCAGATGAGTTGATTTTACTTGGTGAAGGTAAAGTGCAAGGCGTAGGCGATGCACATCACGTTTTAAAAGTAGAAACGATTAATCGTTTATATCGTGTAAACGTTGAATTATTACAATGTAGTGTCGGTTTGCCGGTGGTTCGTCCACAGCGTAAATCAGCACATTCTTAAGAAGGAAATGAAAATGAAAAAAATTGCACTTGCAGCATTATTAGGATTAAGTTTTGCTGCTCAAGCCGCACATTATGATATCAAAATGTTGAATTCAAACAGTGAAGGCTCAATGGTTTTTGAACCGGGTTATTTAAAAGTACAACCAGGTGATACGGTGACATTCCGTCCTGAAAATAAAAGCCATTTTGTGCATAGTAAAGCGATTCCTGAAGGTGCTCAAAAATTCCAATCTGAAGAAGATCAGGAACTAACAATCACTTTAGATAAAGAAGGTGTTTATGTTTATACCTGCCCAGTACATCGCTCAATGAATATGAATGGTGTGATTCAAGTGGGTGATAACCTACCAAACAAAGAACAAGCTGAGAAAGTGGTGAAAGATCTTGAGAAGAAATCAATGACGAATAAAGGTCGTCTTGAAAAATATTTTGCTCAAGTAAAATAGTCGCTGAAATCGATGCGCCAGTTAAATAATTGGCGCATCTTCTTTATGTTTAAATCCGTTATTATTTACTATGCTTACAATCACCACTTGCAAAACGTATCCTTCAGCCCCTCAAAATCTTATCCCTGTACAAACACAACTTTCTAATCAAGGTATTCCCACTCAATTTTTACCTTGGCAAGAAACATTACGGAGTCAGTTTATTCTGCCTTTAGCGGCATGGGATTACGCAAATTTCTACAATGAATTTACTCAATGGATTAAACTGCATAAGAGTGCATTCATCAATCCTGCGGAATTAATGTTATGGAATAGCCATAAAGGCTATCTATGTGATTTGCAGAATTGGGGCATCAATGTTATTCCAATCCTTATTTGTTCAGCAAAAACATCTGAAATTTTGACCGCACTTGAACGCCAAGATTGGCCTGAATTTGTTATTAAACCCGCTGTAGGGCAAAGCGGTAATTTGGTAACAAAACTAAAACAAGGTGAAGCATTACCCGATCTTTCTACGTATGGTGAGCAAGTTGTGTTACAGCCGTTTATTCCTGAAGTGGCTACAAATGGTGAAACCAGTTTGATTTTTTTCAATGGTGTATTTAGTCATGCTATTCGCCGACAGCCACCTCAAAATGAATGGCGAGCGAATTCACAATATAAAGTTGAAATTATCCCTGTTGAGGTTGATCGTCGTATTATTGAAACAGCGCGCCATGTTTTATATAAATTGCCAGAGATGCCTGTCTATGCACGCGTAGATGGAACGATTATTGACAGTACATTTTTATTAAATGAATTGGAGTTGATTGAGCCTGCGTTATATTTAGATCGTTGGGAAGGGGTGACAGAGCGATTTGTGGATGTTTTAAAAACAAGAATAACGAAACAAAAACTATAAATATTTAGTTATGTGATAAAGAGTTGCAAAGTAAAAGGATAAATAACTTAAAGTAGAGAAAATAAAAATGTTGCTAGAAGCTAAAAAAACAGATTTTGAATACAAGAATGGTGATATATATTTTGGATTCGGATTATTTATCAATTTACATCTAAATAAAATTTATGTGCTTATCAGACGTCCATCAGATTTAACTCCAGTGTTAGAGGAACTATCTCAATTTAATGTGATAAATTCAAGTGATATTTTAGATTGGGAGAAAAGAATTGAAAGTAATGGGCTATGTATAACTATTCAACCAACAGAATTGTATGGGTTTGACTGGGATCTTTACCATGATGGAAATGAAAAAGCGAATAAGGTCTTTGAAGAAATATATATAAATATTGAAAGTAAATATAATAAACCAGGTAAATA
>CAUGKJ010000125.1 GCA_959600045.1 uncultured Haemophilus sp. | reverse complement strand
CAAGCCAATAATAAAAGTGCGGTCAAAAATGACCGCACTTTTTTATTCCTTCACAAATTGTTTAATTTGATCTGAATTCAAATGTCCAGGTTGTGCTTTGATAAGATTTAAATCCTTATCCAATAGTAAATTAAACGGATAGCCTAATACATTAGCTCGTTTAATGATTTCACCGTTTTCATCCAATAATACGGTGATATTTTTATAGTCCAAGCCTTTATACCAATTGATAAATTTTTGGCTATTTTGTTCGTTCTTTTGTCCAGGTGAGGCAATCGTAATCACATTAAAATTAAGATTTTTTTCTGCACTGAGATCGTCAATTTCCGCTAAACCTGCCAGACAAATTGGACACCAGGATGCCCACATTTTGATATAAAGCGGTTTGCCTTGATATTGTGATAAGGTGACGGTTTGATTATCCAACGTTTTCAAGGAGATATCCGCCAAAGACACCTTCTCTTGTGCAAAACTCAATGGACTCAAAAATAATAAAAGTGCGGTCAATATTTTTTTCATTTTTTCATCTTATTTCACAAAGGGAATCAAATCGCCATAACCTTGTTTTTCCATTTCATCTAATGGAATAAACTTAATCGATGCGCTATTGATGCAATAACGTAAACCGCCTTTATCACGAGGGCCATCATCAAATACATGACCTAAATGGGCATGGCCACTGCGGCTTAATACCTCAATGCGAGTCATATTAAAGCTATTGTCTCTTTGATACTCCGCCACTTCAGCGGCAATCGGTTTAGTAAAACTTGGCCAACCACAACCGGATTCAAACTTATCTTTGGAAGAAAACAACGGTTCTCCCGTGGTGATATCCACATAAATACCCGGCGCGAAATTATCCCAATATTCGTTACTAAAAGAGCGTTCGGTATGTTTGCCTTGCGTCACATCATATTGAAGTGCGGTCAATTTTTGCTTTAATTCTGCATCACTTGGTTTTGGGTATTTTTTATCATCAATTAATGGCTCATCGGCTTTTTTGATGTCGATATGGCAATAGCCATTCGGGTTTTTCTTGAGATAATCCTGATGATATTCTTCCGCCTCCACATAATTTTTCAGCGGTTCCACTTCAATTTGGATCGGTTCTTGATATTTACTTTGTAAGGTTTTTAATGCTGCCTCAATAACCGCTTTATCTTGCTCATTTTGATAATAAATGCCGGTGCGATATTGTCTGCCACGATCATTACCTTGCTTGTTAATACTGGTTGGATCGATCACGCGGAAATAATATTGCAGTAATTTATCTAACGAAATTTTATTTGGATCGTAAGTGACTTTCACCGTTTCCGCATGATCTGTCGCATGCAATAATTGGTAGTTAGTGGTATCACCTTTTCCATTAGCATAACCCGAAACGGCATCAGTCACGCCTTGAATTCTTTCCATATAAGCTTCTAGTCCCCAAAAACAACCACCGGCAAGATAAATAATTTGTTGTTCTTGTTTACTTTCCATTGTCATTTTTTGCTCCTTTGATGATTCTGTGTGATCAGCATACGTTAAACTACTTTGCAAACCGCCAAAAAGTGCGGTCAATATGAGAAATGTTTTTGTATATTTCATTTTCTTTCCTTATTATAGAAAAATCTTCAGCTTGCATTTCATTAGACGAAGACAAGCCCATTTTCTTACAAAATAAGGCAATTTTTTACCGCACTTTGTGCAAGGAACCTTTATGCCAAACATACATCTCCGCAATAATTATCAAAAAGCTGTTGTTTGTATGGTGTTAGCTTACATCAGCATTGCCTTAATGGGTGTATTTGTAAAATACGCCTCTGATGAATTACCGTCCAGTGAAATTTTATTTTCCCGCTTCTTTATTGGTTTTGTTTTTCTCTTGCCCTTTTTAATTAAAGATGGAGATTTCAAAGTAGATATGTCGCAATTGAAGTTTGTCATTTTGCGTAATCTAGCCGGCATTGCCAGTATGTTGCTAACCTTCTACGCCATTAAATATTTGCCGATTTCTATTGCAATTTTATTGATGAATACGTCCGCACTTTTTGTGCCTTTATTGCTGTTTTTCTTTAAAGTCAGAACACCATTAAAAGTATTAGCTTGCAGTTTTATGGGGTTTATCGGTGTATCCATCATTATGCTGACCAACGGTTCAATGAATATCAACCCTATCCATGTAGGCTATGCGTTAGGTGCTGCAGTATTGGCGGCCATGGCATTTATCAGCTTACAAGAGCTCAATAAACACAACTCACCTAAAAATATCGTGTTTTACTTCCACTTATTAGGCTCGATTTTATTGCCACTCTTTTTTATTACTCAATGGGAAATACCAACACTACATGGATTCACATTACTGCTTTTAGTGGGCGGATTTGGTCTTATTTTCCAATTATTACTCACTCGCGCCTTTAAATACGCCCCTGCCAATGTCATTACGCCTTTTGCTTTTACTGGCGTAATTTTCTCCAGCATCTGTGACTGGCTATTTTGGGATAACGTACCTAGTCTGAATTTCTGGATTGGTTCATTAGTCATTATTATTGCTGTCAGTTTGCTTGCTAGAATGCGGGCAAAATAGAGAAATCCGACCAAATAGCTAAAATATAACTATTCCCAATAACATTGTTTGAATGTATAATCCTAATGCTTTTTATTATTGAGGACACAACATGAAAAAATTATTCAAAACTACTTTAGCTTCTGCATTATTAATGGCGTCTGCATTTGCTAGTGCCGTGACGGTTAAAGATGCAAAAGGTGAATTTACCCTTGATAAAACCCCAAGCCGTGTTGTGGCATTGGAATATTCTTTTGTGGATGCCTTAGCTCAAGTCAGTGTAAGCCCAGTAGGTGTGGCCGACGATAACAAAGTCGATCGTATTCTACCGCAAGTACGCGAAAAAATTACTGCGTGGCAATCTGTTGGCACGCGTTCTCAACCGAGTCTTGAAGTAATTGCTTCTCTCAAACCCGATTTAATTATTGCCGATCCTTCCCGTCACACAGCGGTGTTTGAAGAATTGAAAAAAATTGCGCCAACGGCGATGTTCGATTCCCGTCATGAGAGCTATCAAGGAAATCTTGAAACAGCACAAAAAATTGGTGATTTAGTGGGTAAAAGCGCTGAAATGAAAGCGAAGATCAATGAACATAATGATTACATTGCCAACATTGCAAAAAATCTAGGTGTACAAGGCAAAAAAGCCTCATTTGGTACTTCCCGAGAAGATAAATTTAATATCCAAAATGACAATGGCTATGTGGGTAGTTTCTTAACGACATTAGGTTTTGCTCCAACCAAACTCAATAGCGATCAGGCTTTCGTGGAAATCAACCTTGAACAATTAGTAATGGAAAAACCGGAATACTTGTTCATCGCCCATTACCGTGATGAAAGCATTGCGCGCAAATGGGAAGCTGAGCCACTTTGGAAAGCCATTCCTGCCGTAAAAGCAAATCATGTTTACAGCGTTGACGCCGACATGTGGGCGCGTGGTCGCGGCTTAGAAGCGAGCAAAATTATGGCAAAACAAATTGAAGGTTTCGTGAAACAAAAATAATGATGAAGTCTACTTTCCGTTGGGGACTTCCCCTTATCATTCTGGCTTTCCTATTATGGGGAAGCCTGTTTTTGTGTTATCCCATCGAAATTCGACCGCTTGCAGCGTTACAAGCGTTCCTCCCCGATGGCGATGAAATTGCCAAAATTACGGTAACCGATTTACGCCTGCCGCGCGCATTAGTTGGCATGATTTTAGGTGCCAATCTTGCGGTGGCAGGGGCGTTGTTACAAACCATTACGCGCAACCCACTAGCCTCACCTACGCTACTCAGTGTGAACTCAGGAGCCAGTCTTGCGATGGTGACCGCCAGTGCGTTTAGCCCCTTGATTCTTTCTGGTTATAGCATTGCCTTAGTTGCCAGTATCGGTGGCGGTCTGAGTTGGTTTGTAGTGATGCTGATCAGCAACGGATGGAAAGACAACAGTGGGGATCGTAGCCGAGTGATTTTAGCGGGGATTGCCGTATCACTACTTTGTGCAGCGCTGACGAAATTGGTGCTAATTATTGCGGAAGATCATGCCTTCGGTATTATGAGCTGGCTAGCTGGCGGCATTGCACATGCCCGTTGGAATGAAT
>CAUGKJ010000124.1 GCA_959600045.1 uncultured Haemophilus sp. | reverse complement strand
CGATGGTATTGATCTTTAATACGAGAAGCCACAATACCTAATACGCCTTGATGCCAATCTGGCTGGAATAAGGCGATCCCCATCGGTAATTCATCAGAAAGAGCGGTGAGATTTCGGCAAATTTCTAAGGCTTCCAACTTCATGCCTTGCTCAATTTCTTTTCGAGCTTGATTTAAACTATCCAAATCTAAGGCTTGCGCTCTAGCCTCTTGCATACTTTCTGCAAGTAATAACTCCACACCAACAGACATATTATCTAATCGACCAGCAGCGTTTAAACGGGGTGCAATCGCAAAGCCTAAATCAGCCGAACAAAGTTTTTCAACTTCCCGATTAGCCACTTCGGCGAGAGCTATGATTCCTAGACGACAACGCTTCGCACGAATTCGCATCAACCCTTGATAAGCTAAAATACGGTTATTTTGATCAAGAGGAACAACGTCTGCAATTGTGCCGAGCGCGACTAAATCCAGTAACTCAGTAAAATTAGGTTGTGTTTCAGCCGTAAAAATACCTAACTCGCGAAATTTAGCACGCAAAGCGAGCATTAAATAAAACGCCACGCCTACGCCGGCTAAACATTTTGAAGGGAAATCACATTGTTGCAAATTTGGATTAACAATGGCATCAGCATTTGGCAGTATTTCTGGCGGTAAGTGATGATCGGTAATCAACACCTTCACACCTTGCTCTTTTAAATACGCCACGCCCTCAAAGGAAGATACCCCGTTATCTACCGTCATCAATAACTGTACGCCTTTTTCCATTGCCATTTCAGCAACGGGTACACTCAAACCATAGCCTTGCTCAAAACGATTCGGTACAAGGTATTCCACATCAGTAAAGCCAAGCATACGCAAAGCTAATACTGAAAGTGCCGTACTGGTTGCCCCGTCTGCATCAAAATCACCGACAATAACAATCTTTTGTTGCTGTTGATAAGCATTAACCAATAAATCTACGGCTTGTTGAATGCCGTGTAATTGATTGGGATTCAGCATTGATTGCAAAGTGCGGTCTAATTCTTGGCTGTTTTTTATATGGCGAGAACGATAGAAACGATCGAGTAATGCATTATCTGAAACAGGATTTCCGGCAGGAATTTCACGACGTTTGATGAGTTTTTTCACGGTGTTTTGTTATTTAAAATTATCATCCAAAGAAACTACAATATGCGCTTTGATGATATGAATATTTTAAGGGCGTATATCATACGCCCTCACTACTAACAATTATTGTGCTGATTCTTGTAACACAGCTAATAAATCTTGAGGTTTTAAATATCCCCCAAGCATTTCACCTGTTGAAGTCACAATACTTGGCGTACCTTTCACACCAAGTTGTACACCTAAATCATACTGTTTTTTCACAATGTTAGGTGTTTTCAATTCTTTTGGTAAGTTACCTTTTTCTGCTTCGTTCAATGCAAATACAGGATCTTTCGCTGTCCAAATGGCTTCCATTTGTCGAGCAGTTTCATTCATTCCAGCACGTGGGAATGCAAGATAACGAACGGTAATACCTAAATCATTATATTCTTTCACTTGTTGATGAAGAATATGACAATAATGACAAGTAATATCCATGAATACGGTCACAACATATTTTTCATTTTTTGCTGGATAAATGATCATTTCGTTTTTTAACGCATTCACTTTATCCGCTAAAAGTTTACCAGCCACATCAACTGGGCCTTTATTTGTTAATTCATACATTTTGCCTTGCAAAACATATTGACCATTTTCACTTACATATAAAATGCCTTGATCAGTCACCGCTGTTTTAAGGCCTTTTACCGGTGAATCTTTCACTTCAATATTTTTCGCACCTAATGCTTGTAATTTCGATTTAATCTCAGCATCAGTCGCCATCGCAGTGGCAGAAGCAGTGATTAAAAGTGCGGTCAGTAATTTTTTCATTTTTATTCCTAAATATCTAAACAACAAAGATTAGAATTATAAATGGATCGATGATTTGTGCAAGCCAAACTACCCAAAAAACTGAAAATGACTTATACTTCTGCCGCTTATAGAGGTTTATTTATTATGTTTGAAATTAATCCAATCAAAAACAAAATCGCAGACCTTTCCGAGCGCACATCTGTGCTTCGGGGGTATCTTTGACTTCGATGCAAAAGTTGAGCGTTTAGAAGAAGTTAATGCCGAATTAGAACAACCCGATGTGTGGAACGATCCTGAAAAAGCCCAAGCGCTTGGGAAAGAGCGCGTTTCACTTGAACAAGTGGTTGATACCATCAAGAATTTAGAACAAGGTTTAGAGGATGTTGAAGGGCTTCTTGAATTAGCCGTTGAAGCTGAAGATGAAGAAACCTTCAATGAAGCCGTTGCTGAATTAGACGAACTTGAACAACAACTTGCAAAATTAGAATTCCGCCGTATGTTTAGCGGTGAACATGATGCGTGCGATTGTTATGTCGATTTACAAGCGGGTTCCGGTGGTACAGAAGCGCAGGACTGGACAGAAATGTTACTTCGCATGTACCTTCGCTGGGCTGAAAGCAAAGGCTTTAAAACAGAATTAATGGAAGTCTCTGATGGCGATGTCGCAGGTTTAAAATCCGCGACGATTCGTGTCAGTGGTGAATACGCTTTCGGTTGGTTACGCACAGAAACAGGGATTCATCGTTTAGTACGTAAAAGCCCATTTGACTCCAACAATCGCCGCCATACATCATTTGCAGCGGCTTTCGTTTATCCTGAAATTGATGACGACATTGATATTGAAATCAATCCAGCAGATTTGCGTATTGACGTTTACCGTGCATCCGGTGCGGGTGGTCAGCACGTCAATAAAACTGAAAGTGCGGTGCGTATTACTCACATGCCAAGTGGGATTGTCGTGCAATGTCAAAACGATCGTTCTCAGCACAAAAATAAAGATCAAGCCATGAAGCAGTTAAAAGCAAAATTGTATGAGCTTGAGTTACAAAAGAAAAATGCGGATAAACAAGCGATGGAAGATAATAAATCGGATATCGGTTGGGGCAGCCAAATTCGTTCTTATGTACTAGATGATGCGCGTATTAAGGATCTGCGCACAGGCGTTGAAAATCGTAATACACAAGCCGTACTAGATGGCGATCTCGATCGCTTTATTGAGGCAAGCTTGAAAGCGGGACTTTAATCATCTCTTTGATACAAAAAAAGTGCGGTCAATTTTAACCGCACTTTTTTATTACACTTCTTCTTTTTCTTTCAGTTTATTCTTGCCTAGCACTGTATCTTTCATCACCGTGAGCAATTCTTTTTGAATATGAGAAATTTTTGGTTTTTCTGACTTTTCAAATGCCAGTGGGCGACAAAACTCCATGGCTTTAATGCCTAATCGAGCTGTCAATAATCCCACACCAATCCCCTGCGCTGCTCGTGCAGAAAGTTTTGCGGTAATATCTTGCGAAAGCCAATCCATCCCTAAATCTTGCACGATTTCAGTCGCACCAGCAAAAGCAAGATTCACTAACACTATTCTGAGCAAACGAAGACGGGTAAAATACCCAAGCTCAATCCCATAAATTGCTGCAATTTTATTGATTAAACGAATATTGCGCCACGCAATAAAAAACATATCAATCACAGCTAAAGGACTAATTGCCACAATCACAGCGGATTCTGCCGACATTTTCGTAATCAGTTTTTTCGCTTTGTTATCAAAAGATTGTAATACCGTCTTACTGAATAAATGGGTGACTTCGCGAGCAGAATAACTTTCATTCAACTGTTTTTCCCATTGGACAATTGAGGGATGTTGTGAATCCAATTTTAAGGTATCAGCAATCGATAAACACAATGCTCTTCCTTGCTCACTATCCTGTTCTGAAAAAACCTGATGATTTTTAACCGCACTTTCACCTATTAATCGCTGACTTTGTTCTTGTAAATTCAAACGCTTTTTGAGTTTCACTAAACGTCGCCATTCTGCGATAATTTCAGATAAACCAAACAGCACTACCACAAAACTCACTAACGCAAAAGCAAGGTAAATCCATTGTTGATTTTGATAACTGTCCCAAATCCATTGAACAGATTGCGCAACCGTAGCCCCTAAAAATAAAAGTGCGGTCAATTTTAAAGCCGTTTTCCAACCACTCGATTTAGGCTTCACAATTTGCTCAAATT
>CAUGKJ010000123.1 GCA_959600045.1 uncultured Haemophilus sp. | reverse complement strand
AGATGGCGCCAAAATGTCAAAATCACGCGGTACATTTATCCAAGCCAGCACCTATTTAAATCACATTGATCCAGAATGTTTGCGTTACTACTACGCAGCAAAATTAAACGATCGCATCGAAGATCTCGATTTCAATTTGGAAGATTTCGTTCAACGTGTCAATACAGATATCGTTAATAAATTAGTCAATTTGGCTTCTCGTAATGCTGGATTTATCGCTAAACGTTTTGAAGGTAAATTAGCAGATAAACTAGAAGATGAAGCGCTTTTTGCTGAATTTACTGCACAAGCTGAACAAATTGCTGCTTACTATGAAGGCCGTGAATACAACAAAGCCATTCGTGAAATTATGGCATTAACTGATAAGGCCAATAAATATATTGATGAAAAAGCGCCTTGGGTAATTGCAAAAGAAGAAGGCAAAGAGGCTGAATTACAAGCAGTTTGCTCAATGGGTATCGAGCTTTTCCGTGTATTGATGTCTTACTTAAAACCGGTTCTTCCAAAACTGGCGGAACGTGCAGAAGCGTTCTTACAAACAGAACTAACTTGGAATAATATTGCACAGCCTTTATTAGGCCATCAACTTACTCCATTTAAAGCCCTTTTCTCTCGTTTAGAGAAAAAACAAATTGATGCTGTTGTAGAAGAAACTAAAGCACTTTTCGCTGAAGCAAACAAAGCGACAGAAAAAACAGCGGCAAAAGCGACCGCACTTTCAAATGTCGAACCAATTGCTGACACTATTACCATTGATGATTTTGCTAAAATCGATATGCGTGTGGCAAAAGTGTTAAAATGTGAAGCGGTACCTGAATCAAACAAACTCTTACGTTTTGAATTAGATTTAGGTGATCATACTCGTCAAGTGTTCTCAGGCATTAAAGCGGCTTATAACAAACCTGAAGAATTAGAAGGTCGTTTTGTTATTGTGGTTGCGAACCTGGCACCACGCAAAATGAAATTCGGTGTATCAGAAGGAATGATTCTCTCCGCTAGTACTGGTGGAAGTGATTTATTCTTACTTTCTGCTGATAGCGGTGTCACTGCAGGTATGCAAGTAAAATAATTTAATATTTAGGCGACTTAGGTCGCCTTTTTTATTGCCAAATAGAATCAAATAACCTACCATAGCAATCAGCTATTTATTACGCAAATTAAAAGGAATTCATTATGACAAACGAACTTATCTGCTATAAACAAATGCCAGTTTGGACAAAAGATAAATTACCTAAAATGTTCCAAGAAAAACACAATACTAAAGTAGGTACTTGGGGCAAACTTACGGTATTGAAAGGTAAGCTTAAGTTTTATGAACTAACTGAAGATGGTGATGTTATTACTGAGCATATTTTCACGCCTGAAAGTAACATTCCATTTGTCGAGCCACAAGCCTGGCACCGAGTTGAAGCCCTTTCTGATGACTTAGAATGTACGCTTGGCTTCTATTGCAAAAAAGAAGATTACTTCAGCAAAAAATATAATATGACTGCAACGCATGGTGATGTGGTTGATGCAGCTAAAATTATTAAGCCTTGCAAAGTATTAGATTTAGGCTGCGGACAAGGTCGTAACTCCCTTTATTTAAGTTTAAAAGGTTATGATGTGACTTCTTGGGATCACAATGAAAACAGCATCGCCTTCTTAAACGAAACTAAAGATAAAGAAAACTTAAATATCAAAACTGCTGTTTATGATATTAACACCGCTAATATTCAAGAAAACTACGACTTTATTGTATCAACCGTGGTATTTATGTTCTTAAATCGTGAGCGAATTCCAGCTATTATTAAGAATATGCAAGAACACACCAACCCTGGTGGTTACAACTTAATTGTAGCAGCGATGTCTACACCTGAGGTGCCTTGTCCATTAGCATTCTCATTTACGTTCTCTGAAGGTGAATTAAAAGAATACTACAAAGATTGGGAATTCTTAGAATACAACGAAAATATGGGCGAATTACATAAAACCGATGAAAACGGCAATCGCATTAAATTAAAATTTGCCACAATGTTAGCAAGAAAAAAATAATTCGCTAATTTAGAAAAGAAAATGACCGCACTTTATCTATCAAGTACGGTCATTTTTTATAGTTTTCACAATCTCTAGATGGATAACGATAAACAAGATTTATTTTAGTAGTTATAAAGAGAGCTATTTCTTCTGCTCCCTTACAATATCTATCATTTTGAAAAATAAATCCAGTCTTTGCCAAGGTATCCTTAATTAGAGATATTTCCGTATTTTCTTTAAAATTAATTATGATATAGGAAGAAATTTTAGTGTTATTGTTTATAGAATCTATGGATTGAGCAGCTTCTTTATTGAATACCGATAAAATATGATTTTGGTGCTTGAGAGCATCCCATCTTTTTTCTGATTGGCTTTTCATTCCCCAAATAGAAAAAAATATAAAAACAACGAAAATAAACTTTTTAATCATTATTATCTATAATAAATAAAACCGCACTAAGTTATTTCAAAGTGCGGTTTGTTTTCTATAAGATCTTAATTACTCTTCAATAGAGCGTAATAACTCATTGATACCCACTTTACCTAAAGTTTTTGCATCAACTTTTTTCACGATCACTGCACAGTATAAGCTGTATTTACCACATTTTGATGGAAGGCTACCAGAAACAACCACAGAACCAGCAGGAACGCGACCGTAGAACACTTCACCAGTTTCACGATCATAGATTTTAGTTGATTGACCGATGAATACGCCCATAGAGATCACACAACCATCTTCAACAATCACACCTTCAACCACTTCAGAACGCGCACCGATAAAACAGTTATCGCCGATAATGGTTGGGTTTGCTTGTAATGGCTCTAATACACCACCGATGCCTACACCACCAGATAAGTGTACATTTTTACCAATTTGCGCACATGAACCAACCGTTGCCCACGTATCAACCATGGTACCTTCACCCACGTATGCACCGATATTTACATAAGATGGCATTAATACACAGTTTTTAGAAATGTATGCCCCTTTACGTACAGTTGCAGAAGGTACGACACGGAAACCTTCTTGAGCAAAACGCTCTTCAGTATAGTCAGCAAATTTTAATGCTACTTTATCGTAGTATTTAGTTTCTGCACCATCAATGATTTGGTTGTCATTGATACGGAAGGATAATAATACCGCTTTTTTCAACCATTGGTGAGTCACCCATTCACCATCAATCTTTTCTGCAACACGGTATTTACCGCTATCTAATCCTTCGATCACTTCTTCGATTGCTGCACGAGTTTGTGTATCAACTGTTTTAGGGGTAATTTCCGCACGTTTTTCAAATGCAGCTTCAATAACTTGTTGTAAATTTGACATTTTGCTTCCTATTGTTGATGTGAAATAACGGTTGATAGTTTTATCATATTTTTGACTTTCAAGCAAAAAACAACCGCACTTTCTTTTGATTTAAAACATAAAAAAAGCGAACCTTATTATGGCCCGCTTTTTTCTATTTTTTCGTTTAAGTTAGTTGATAACAGAAACATTTAATGATGAACCGCCAACGATTCTTACGCGACGACCTGCTTTAAAGCTAGGATCCGCTTTTTGAACCACAACGATCTCTTCTCTATTATCTTTTCTGATAACAAGCTCTGCACCATTAACTTGGCTCATTTTCTCTTCAATTTTGCTACCTGCAATGGCACCACCAATCGCACCAATAACACTTGCAATGGCTTGACCAGTACCACCACCGATCGTACTACCTGCGATACCACCTAAAGCACCACCACCAACTGAACCAATGACACCATTGTTATCAGCTTGGATTTTAACAGGACGAACAGATACGATTGTACCATAACTAATTGAACGCGCTTCTTTTGCTTGATCTGCAGAGTATACATCACCACTAAAAACATCGGTGTTTGCACAACCCGTTAAACCAACAGACATCATAAGTGCTAATGCTACTGTTACTTTTTTCATAAAACTAACCTTCTAAAAATGAATTAGATTGGGTTTCTTGGAGACCAAGTAGAAACGTTTTTCACGCCTTGACCGTTGTCAGATACTTTCACACAAGCACCTGTTACTAAAGTTGAATCGTATTTGTGAACGATAACTTCTGTTTCACCTTCTTGTTTGTATGAGCAGTCGTTTTTACGAACGGTTAATTTTACATCATCACCTTGTAATTCGGTGAAGAT
>CAUGKJ010000122.1 GCA_959600045.1 uncultured Haemophilus sp. | reverse complement strand
CACTAGCTCATCTATTAGAAAATAGAAATTATGGATTAAAAGATTGTATTGCTTTTGGTGATGGTCAGAATGATGTTGAAATGCTTTCTTTGGCTGGTAAAGGTTATGTGATGACAAATGCAGATCCTCGTCTAAAAGAAGCTTGCTCTGAATTGGAAGAGATTGGGTTCAATAAAGACGAAGCGGTAGCCAAACATCTGGCGGAGCTTTTTGGTATCAAATAAATGTTTCAGTCAATCATTCTTGTGAGCACAGGTGCAGCCATCGGTGCATCCTTACGATGGGGATTAGGTCTTTGGTTGAATTCACTATTTAGTACACTTGCATTTGGTACACTTGTGGCGAACTTTATTGGCTGTTTTTTGATGGGAATTTTAGTGGCAGCCTTTTGGTTATTTCCTCAATTTAGCCCTGAATGGCGATTATTCTTAGTGACTGGATTTCTTGGCGCTCTTACCACCTTTTCTTCTTTTTCAGGCGAAGTAATAGAACTCTTTTTTAAAGAAGAGTGGGTAAATGGATTGTTTGTTTTAGTTAGCCATTTAGTTGGTTGTTTAATTTTTACAGTATTAGGGATTTATTTCTTTAGGCTCATCAGTCTTCTATTCCATTTCCGATAAAATCGCTAAATTCTTCAGAATAAAATCCATGAGAGAGCATATACTGCCAAATCTTTTGTTTGCTTTTGATTGGTTGAGGTTCTGCATAATTGGGAAACTTTTTGTGTAGAACCTTTTCTGCTATTTCAATCCAATTAATTTCACTTTCTGTGAGGACTTCATTTATTACCTCTGAAGATACACCTTTCAGTAGACGTAATTCTTGTTTGATACGATTTGCACCATACCCACGTTGCGAACGTGCGTGTAAATAGTTTTCAGCAAATCGTTTATCATTTTGCCAGTTTTTTTTCTGGCAGTAAGCAATCGTTTCATCGATCTCATCTTCTGTAAATGCTTTTTCCTGCATTTTATTGCGTAGTTCAAATTCGCTATATTCACGTCGAGCAAGTAAATTAACGACATAGCTCAAAGCAAGAGAAGACATAGAAATTCCTTTTAGGTGAAATACGGTTGAAATGAAAAGTGCGGTCAATTTTGACCGCACTTTTAGTGATTAGAAATCGCTTTCTGCGTCATCGTTAGATTGTTCAATGTCCGCCATTAATGCTTGTTCTGGGTTAGCGACTAATTCAGCACGAAGCTTCGCTTCAAGTTCATCAGATTTAGCAGGGTTTTCGTTTAACCATTTCATTGCGTTAGCTTTACCTTGACCAATCTTTTCACCGTTGTATGCATACCATGCACCAGATTTCTCAACTAGTTTGTGTTTAACACCGAGCTCAATTAATTCGCCAGCTTTCGAAATACCTTCTCCATAAAGAATTTGGAAATCTACTTGGCGGAAAGGTGCGGCTAATTTGTTTTTAACTACTTTAACACGAGTTTCGTTACCAATGACCTCATCTCCATCTTTAACTGAACCAGTACGACGGATATCTAAACGAACAGAAGAGTAGAATTTCAGTGCGTTACCACCGGTTGTGGTTTCTGGGTTACCAAACATGACACCAATTTTCATACGAATTTGGTTAATGAAGATAACGAGACAGTTTGCATTTTTAATTTGGCCGGTTAATTTACGTAGCGCTTGAGACATTAAACGCGCTTGTAACCCCATGTGTGAATCACCCATTTCACCTTCAATTTCAGCTTTCGGGGTGAGTGCAGCAACCGAGTCTACGATGACGACATCTACAGCACCAGAACGTACTAATGCATCACAAATTTCAAGTGCTTGTTCACCGTTGTCTGGCTGGGAGACTAAGAGCTCTTTAACATCAACGCCAAGTTTTGCTGCATAAATAGGATCAAGTGCATGCTCCGCATCGATAAACGCACAGGTTTTACCTACTTTTTGTGCTTGAGCGATAACAGATAAAGTTAAAGTTGTTTTACCAGAAGATTCAGGTCCAAAAATTTCAACAATACGACCCATTGGTAAACCACCAATACCAAGGGCAACATCAAGACCTAAAGAACCAGTTGAAACAGATTCTACATCAAGGGCTTGAGTATCGCCCAATTTCATAATTGAGCCTTTACCGAATTGCTTTTCAATTTGACCAAGTGCTGCAGCGAGCGCTTTTTGCTTTTCTTCTTGAGTTGCCATATAAAACCTTCTTAAACAGAGTTATCTAAATTTGACTAGATTATATCTGTATTGATGTACAGTATCAAGAGGAAATTTTTTCCTTGACAAAAAAATGTGAAGCAGATTCCAAACTTGATAAATAGTTTATTTAAAATCAACTTCTTAAGTATTTTTTTAGATCTTGAATTTGTGCTGAGAGAATTTTTTCACCCAGTTCATATACAGTTCTTATTTTGGTTTCATCTCGTTCTAATCGACCTATATTGAGCGGTACATTTGGACGGATCACAAAGATTTTATTTTGTTTTTCTAAACGAATGATTTCTTCTACTTGTTCATTATAAGTGCGGTAGCGATTTTCTAAGGTTTTAACTAAGTGTGGATATTTGCGATAAAAAAGCTTGAATAAAAAAGAAGAAGATTTTGTTTTACGGTAGTCGATAGGTTGGGTTAAAACAACGATGATTTTATCACAACCGAGCTCTTGTGCTTTTTCAAATGGAATACTATCAGCAATTCCACCGTCTAGATATTTTTGCCCATTGATTTCCACAAATTGCGAGACAAAAGGCATGGACGAGGTTGCTCTGAAGTATTCCATTTCTTTGAAAACATTTTCGATTTTGAAATATTCAGCTTCACCATTCTCGATGTTTGTGGCAGCTAAATAGAAATCAATGTGAGATTTTTCAAATTCATTTTGATCAAAAGGGTCGAGATTAAAAGGGAGATCATAGAAAGCAAAATCTTTATTGACAATGTTGCCAGTTGTAAAAAGGCTATAAAATCCCATGTAACGTTTATCTTTAAGATATTTTAGGTTATATCTCAACGCTCTTTCTTTTTGATTGGATGCATAATTTATGCCAAATAATGCCCCCGCAGAAACGCCAATAATTTTATCTATTTGAATGTTTTGTTCCATGAGTGCATCAAGAACGCCTGCTGTAAACATTCCTCTCATGCCGCCGCCTTCAAGAACGAGTCCTACTGTCATTTTTACTCCTGAATTCTAAAAATTTTAATAGTTAAATATTAAACTATAAGCTTGTTTTTTCTTATCTAGTTGTTTATCAATAAATAAATTTTGCATTTGCGATCTTTCTCACAAATTTGAAATTTTATATTCGTCACCTTTAACTGGTTATGATATAACCATTTTTGAGAAGTGCTTCTTGGTATAGTCGTATGTGATTAACCTTAAGTGAGGAGGAGTTTTAAAATGAAAACTCTCATAATCCCAAATGATCATATCAGTAAAGTATGTGATTTGTTAAATCAACTTATCGGAGATGTAACAAGTAAAAATCTATTTACGGGATATGGCTTGTTTCATAAAGAAAAAGATATGTTTGCTGTTTGGGCTAACAATAAGGTTTACTTGCGCGCTAAGGATGAGCTTTCGATAAAACTAAAAGGACTTGGATGTAAACCCTTTACAACAAATGAACTCAATAAGCGCTTTGTATTATCTGATTATTATGCTTTAACTGAAAGTATCTTGAAAGATAATGTCTTAATGAGAACCTTGATCATTCTTTCAATTACTCAAATAAGGAAGGAAAAACTCGATTCTGCACTCTCTAAGATTGGACGAATTCGTGATTTACCGAATTTATCGGTTAAGTATGAACGAGCATTAAAGAAAGTTGGTATTGATAATGTTGATATTTTACGACAAATAGGTGCTGAAAATGCAATTGTTCGTTTGAAGAAAGCGGACATTGGTGCAACAGAAGCTTTTTATTGGCGACTTCGTGGTGCTTTAGAAAATCGTAATTGTGAGTTTTATACTGAGAAAGAAAAGGAGAGAGGGCTTATTAAACTCAATGAAATACTTTCTGCAAATGGATTTAGGCGCTGTAAACGAACTTTAAAAAAGGCTTAATAGCATAACTTAAAGGTATCTGCGTCTAAAAAATCATCTATCGATAAATTTTTTTTAAAAAGTGCTTGCGTGGATTTCAAAAATCCCTATAATGCACCCCACACAACGACGCGCTGTTGTGAAGCTTTATAAAACCAGTGCGTCGTTGTTT
>CAUGKJ010000121.1 GCA_959600045.1 uncultured Haemophilus sp. | reverse complement strand
GTAATTCAACTAAACGAGCAACGTAGTTTTCACGTACGTCAGCTGGATTGATGATCGTTACATCAGCACCTAAAGTCACGCCTTGTTCTGCCGCGACTTTTTTCACTGATTCAGGATCCGCTAATAATACTGATTTTGCGATACCACGTTCTGCACAGATTGCCGCCGCTTTAACGGTACGAGGTTCATCACCTTCTGGTAATACGATAGTTTTACCCGCTTTACGTGCTAAGTCAGTTAATTTGAAACGGAATGCTGCTGGAGAAATACGTGCTTCACGAGCAAGTGGTGCAGAAATTGCCGCAGCTAATGTTTGTGCATCTAAGGCTTTAATTTTGCTGGCTTGCGCACCAAATACACCTAAGATGTCAGCGTTGTTCACACCGCCAAATTCTGAAGCAACGGCTTCTACTAATGTACCTTCTTCATTGTTTGCTACTAAGATAATGTGTGCATCTAAGGTTTGTGCAATTGCAAAGTTTAAGCTATTTGCAAAAGGCGCTTGAGATGAAGGTTGAACACCTTTAACAACCACTAAATTTGCATTTAATGCTTGGAAATCAGCAACGATTTTTTCTAATAACACGTCTTTTTGATTATTTGCGATTAATGCTTGAGCGGCTTTTACATCTTCTACTGCATTGAATACGACAGCGCCTGTTGTTTTAGCTGCGTCTAATGCTGCCGCTAAATTTGCTTCTGCGCTAGTTGGAATAAGAATAACTGCTTTAGTCATTTTGATATACCTTTTAATGAATGAAAAAACCTGCTGATTTCTCAGCAGGTTTGAAGGAAGTTGATTAGCCCGCTACACGTGCTGTATCTTGTGCAATTACTAATTCTTCATTGGTTGGAAGAACGATCGCTTTGAATGCAGAGTCATCAGCAGTGATCACGCCTGATTTACCAAAGCGAGCAGCAAGGTTGCGTTCTTTGTCTAATTTGATGCCGAATAATTTTAAGTGGCCTAATGCTAATTCACGAACGTGAGCAGAGTTTTCACCGATACCACCTGTAAATGCGATGGCATCTAAGTGATCGTCACCTAAAACTGCCATGTATGCACCAATGTATTTTGCTAAACGGTAGCTGTAAACATCTAATGCACGTTTTGCTTCTGGTTTAGAAGCATCATCATAGTTATCTTCTGCATAGCGACAGTCGCTTGTTACTTCAGTTAAACCTAAAAGACCTGATTTTTTCACTAAAGTCTCTTCGATTTGATCCATTGACATGCCTAATTCTTTATATAGGTAGAAAACGATAGCTGGGTCGATGTCACCACAACGAGTTCCCATGACTAAACCTTCTAACGGGGTTAAACCCATAGATGTGTCGATACATTTACCATGACGAACCACAGAAACAGAACCACCGTTACCTAAGTGACAGATGATTGCGTTTACTTGGTCTGCTGGTTTGCCTACGAATTCAGCGACTTCACGAGAAACGAAGTAGTGACTGGTACCGTGTGCACCGTAGCGACGTACGCCGTGTTCTTTGTAAAGTGAGTATGGAAGTGCATATAAGTATGCTTCTTCAGGCATAGTTTGGTGGAATGCTGTATCAAATACGACAACGTTCTTATCTTTTAAGTGTGGGAATGTTTTGAATGCTTCACGGATACCGATTAAGTGAGCAGGGTTGTGAAGTGGTGCAAATTGTGCAGCATCTTCAATACCTTTAACCACTTCATCTGTTACAACAACAGATTGGGTGTATTTCTCACCACCGTGAACGATACGGTGACCAATCGAGGTGATAGAGTTTTTAAGCTCATCAGTCATAATGTTTGACGCGATGAAATTAAGCGCTTCAGTGTGCGCTGCACCAGCACCTAAATCTGCGCTACCTTTTTCACCGTTAATTTTCCACTTAATACGAGCTTCAGGAAGGTAAAATGCTTCAGCTAAGCCTGATAATTTTTCTTCACCTGTTGCAGGATCAAGGATTGCAAATTTTAATGAAGAACTACCACAGTTAAGGATGAGAACAAGTTTTGACATAGGAACCCTATTTTTGATTGAGGTTAATAAAAATCTGTTCGAAAGAACAGACTACAAATCTTGCATAGAATACACCTTTTGGCGTATAAAATAAATTCACTAGAAGGGAAAAATACGATCTTTTATTAGAAAAGTTGAAAATTTCAACAGTTTCCAGTTAAGGATGACAATTAAACCTAAACTAGAGTATTATAAGTGCGGTTATTTTCTAGGATGTTTTTATGTCATCATTTTTTTCAACCTTAAAACGTGGGCAAATATATTTGCAAACGTGGCCATTAGAAGCAAAACTCGGCATTATTTTTCCCGAAAATCGCATTATTAAAGCCACGAAATTTGCACAAAAGTTCATGCCTTTTATGGCGGTATTTTCGGTGGTTTGGCAACATATTTATGCCAAGACGGATCTTACTGCATTAGCGATTGCTATTTTGACCGCACTTTGTGCGTTAGTGATGCCATTACAAGGCTTATACTGGTTGGGAAAACGTGCAAAATTACCGTTAGAACCGCAAAGTTCTCAGTGGTTTTATGAGATTAGTGAACGTTTAAGAAAACAACATGAAAGTTTGCCAACCGTGCAAGATAAACCGACATATCAGCACTTGGCAGAAGTACTACAAAAGGCACAGCAAAAATTAGACAAAGCATTTTGGCAGGAAATCTAGCCAATGGCTTCAAATTTAATTGACGCAAACGTTTTCCTTTTGTTGTTTTTTATGTAAAATACTGCGGTCGCAATGGCGGCCCTTTTTAATTGAGAGACTATTTAATGATTGATTACATTATCATTGGCATCATCGCATTTTCGATTATCGTGAGTTTATTACGTGGGTTTGTGCGAGAGGTGATGTCCCTTGCAAGCTGGGTCGTTGCATTTATTGTCGCTAGCCAATTTTATCCTTATCTCGCCACTTATCTTACTCAAATCGAATCTGACTACGTGCGCAACGGCACAGCAATCGGCATTTTATTTGTTTTAACCTTAATTGTAGGCGGCATTGTTAATTATGTAATTAGCCAATTAGTGGATAAAACAGGACTTACCGGAACAGATCGTGTTCTTGGTGCGGCATTTGGCTTAATTCGTGGGGCGTTAATCGTCGCTGCGATTTTATTCTTCTTGGATACCTTCACTAACTTTGAACAAACCGATTGGTGGAAAGAATCAAAATTAATTCCTCATTTCGGCTTTATTATTGAATGGTTCTTCCAACAACTACAAGCAAGTTCTAGTTTTTTAAACTCAACTTTTAAACAATAAGGTAGTCAATCAGTATGTGTGGAATTGTCGGTATCGTTAGCCAAAATCCGGTTAATGAATCCATTTATGCAGCATTAACGTTATTACAGCATCGAGGTCAAGATGCGGCGGGGATTGTCACAATCGATGATGAAAACCGCTTTCGTTTGCGCAAGGCTAATGGTCTTGTAAGCGATGTATTCAGACAAGAACATATGTTACGTTTACAAGGTCATGCAGGCCTCGGACATGTACGTTATCCAACCGCCGGCAGTTCAAGTGTATCTGAAGCACAGCCTTTCTATGTTAACTCTCCTTATGGTTTAAGCCTTGTTCACAATGGCAACTTAACCAATTCAGACGAATTAAAAGATAAATTATTTAAAGAAGCACGTCGTCACATAAATACTAATTCGGATTCAGAACTTCTTCTCAATATTCTTGCAAATCATTTAGATAGAGTGAATAAATACCATCTCGATCCGCAAGATATTTTTAATGCAATTCGTGCGACACACAAAGATATCCGTGGTGCTTATGCATGCTTAGCGATGATTATTGGACATGGCATGGTGGCATTTCGCGATCCATTTGGTATTCGTCCACTCGTGTTAGGTAAACGAGAAGAAAACGGCTTTGTAGAATATATGTTTGCCTCTGAAAGTGTGGCATTAGATGTAGCAGGTTTTGAATTAGTGCGTGATGTTGCACCAGGTGAAGCGATTTATGTAACCTTTGATGGCCAGCTCTATGCTGAGCAATGCGCAGAAAGTGCGGTCTTAAATCCATGTATTTTTGAATACGTGTACTTTGCTCGTCCTGATTCAACAATAGACGGCGTGTCTGTTTATGCCGCACGAGTTCACATGGGCGAACATTTAGGTAAAAAAATTGCAAAAGAATGGGCGGATGAAGCAGATAACATTGATGTAGTGATTCCAGTACCCGA
>CAUGKJ010000120.1 GCA_959600045.1 uncultured Haemophilus sp. | reverse complement strand
CCTGTACTAGAGGTCAGCTTCAATTTAGCATACATTTCTTCATTACTTTCAAATGTTGAATAAATCACTTCAATGCCGGTTTCTTTGGTAAATTCCGCAACCAAATTAGATGGCACATAGTCAGTCCAGTTATAAACATAAAGTTTTTCAGCAGCAAATGCCGCAGAGGTTGCGACGAATGCGACGGCAGACAGACAAAGAGATTTAATGTATTGAACAGCATTTTTTTTCAATTTATTGACCTCCTCAGGACAATCAAAATAAACCTTAAGTAATCGTTTACCTATGTAAACTTAGGGAGTATAGCACCTTTTTTGCAAAAGGTTTGACATATTTTCCCATCAGGGTAAGATTTCGTTTATCTCTATTTTATGTTAATCAGTCATCAACTATGCTCGAATTTGCTCATCAAGAACACGTCAAATCTTATTATCTCGATAGTCGAAATCAAACCTTTGAACTACCGCCGCTCACTCAGCAAGAAGAAGCAGATGTTTGTGTCATCGGTGCGGGCTTTTTTGGTTTATCCGCCGCCCTTGAATTAGCTGAAAAAGGCAAAAAAGTGATTGTGCTAGAAGGTGCGAGAGTCGGATTCGGTGCATCAGGCAGAAGTGGCGGTCAAGCCATCAACGGTTTTGAAGAAGGCATTGATGAATATATTGCTCAAGTAGACTTTGATAAAGCGAAACAACTTTGGGATATGTCACTCGAAGCCATTGATATTATTGATGAACGCATTGCGAAGTATGGCATTCAATGCGATTGGAAAAAAGGTTATGCCACATTGGCGTTAAATGAACGCCGTATGGACGATCTCATCGAAATGGAAAAAGCCAGCCACGCGACTTTTGGCTATGATAAAATGCAACTTTGGGATAAAGCCAAACTTAAACAACATTTAGGCAGTGATATTTATGTGGGCGGTTTATACGATAGCAACTCAGGCCACTTGCACCCATTAAATTATTGCTTAGGTTTAGCAAAAGCCTGCTTGGATTTAGGCGTACAGATTTACGAACAATCGCCCGTTGTGGATTTAATAGAAAAATCAGGTTGCATTGAAGTCAAAACCGATAAAAGTGCGGTCATATCTCAAGATGTTATTTTAGCCACCAACGCTTATATTGATGCGCTACCAAAATCCATTCATCGAGGCATTAATCGTAAAATTTTGCCAGTAGAAAGCTTTATTATTGCGACCGAACCCTTAGATCAAGCCACTGCTGATTCAGTAATCAATAATGGCATGTCTGTTTGCGATAACAATATTTTGCTCGATTATTATCGTTTGAGTGCAGATAACCGCCTATTATTCGGCAGTGACTCGAGCTCCGAAAAAGATATGGTGCAAATTATGCGTCGCAATATGTTGCATGTCTTCCCACAGTTAGAAAATGTCAAAATTGACTATGGCTGGGCAGGGCCGATTGATATGACACTGAATGCAAGCCCGCATTTTGGTCGTATCTCACCGCATATTTACTTTGCCCAAGGTTACTCGGGGCATGGCGTCGCACTCACTGGACTTGCTGGACGCATTATTGCCGAAGCGATTTTAGGTAATGACGAACGTTTGAGAATTTTTGAAGGGTTGAAAGTGCCTTCGTTTTACGGTGGAAAATCCCTCAAAAAATTAGCCACCAAGATCGGCACACTCTATTACAAATTCCTCGATCGTTATCGTTAATCAAAAAAAAAGCAAAGGCGTGTATCAAACACGCCTTTATTGTTTCGATGACATTTAAGGTTTAATGTCTCGTAAAATTGGATTTTGCATGGAAATCAAGGTTTCCGTTGATTGAATCTCATCAATTAACTGGATCTTAGTCGCCAGCACGGAATGTAATTCCGCAATGGTGTGTGTCATTACTTTAATAAAAATCGAATAATTCCCCGTGGTGTAATAGGCTTCCACCACCTCATCAAAGGTGTCGAGCTTTTTAATCACTTTTTCGTAATCTTTTGCGCTTTTCAAAATAATGCCAATAAAGCAGCACACATCATAACCCAGCTTACGCTCATCAATAATCGCTTTTGTGCCTTCAATCAAACCAGACTGACGCATTTTCTCTACACGAACATGAATCGTACCTGGGCTCACGCCAAAGCTTTTCGCCATTTCGGCATAAGGTGTACGCGCATCTTTAGTCAGCACACGGAGAATTTGGCGATCAAGTGTATCGATATTGTTCATAAAACACTCCTTATTAGATCTTTTTCAAAATATCTTCTTTATTTTTGATAATATTCAACATTTAAAACAATGTAAAGAAATTACTTGAAATAATTTGTCATTTTATTGAATAATGCACAACAAATCTTACCAGTTATTATAAAAAGAAGGATAAATATGAAAAAGACGTTTATTTTACAACAACAAGAAATTAGCTTTGTGAAGAACACCTTTACTCAAAACTTGATTGAACAACTTGGCATTATCGAAGTACAAGGTCCAATCCTTAGTGAAGTTGGCAACGGTATGCAAGATAACTTATCAGGCATTGAGAAAGCGGTTCAAGTAAACGTGAAATGTATCCCAAATGCGGTTTATGAAGTGGTTCACTCATTAGCTAAATGGAAACGCCATACTCTCGCTCGTTTCCATTTCAAAGAAGGTGAAGGCTTATTTGTTCATATGAAAGCATTACGTCCAGATGAAGATTCATTGGATCAAACTCACTCAGTTTATGTAGACCAATGGGACTGGGAAAAAGTGATTCCTGAAGGTCGCCGTAACTTTGCTTATTTAAAAGAAACGGTACGTTCTATCTATCGTGCAATCCGTTTAACTGAATTAGCGGTAGAAGCTCGCTTTGACATTCCATCCAGCTTACCGAAAGAAATCACCTTCGTTCACAGTGAAGATTTAGTGAAACGCTACCCGGATTTAAGCAGTAAAGAACGTGAAAACGCCATTTGTAAAGAATATGGCGCCGTGTTCTTAATTGGTATCGGTGGCAAATTGTCAGACGGTAAACCACATGATGGTCGTGCACCAGACTACGACGACTGGACAACAGAATCTGAAAACGGCTACAAAGGTTTAAATGGCGATATTTTGGTGTGGAACGCTGAGTTAGGTAAAGCGTTTGAGCTTTCTTCAATGGGTATTCGTGTGGATGAATCCGCGTTACGTTTACAAGTTGGTTTAACCGGTGATGAAGATCGCTTAAAAATGGATTGGCACCAAGATTTATTAAACGGCAAATTACCTCTCACCATCGGTGGTGGTATCGGTCAATCTCGTATGGCAATGCTTTTACTTCACAAAAAACACATTGGTGAAGTGCAATCAAGCGTATGGCCAAAAGAAATGTTAGAACAATATCAACATATTCTTTAATCAAACGAGAAAATAAAAAAGTGCGGTGAAATTTCACCGCACTTCTGTTTTTGGTAAGATTAATTAATCTTGTAATGGACCGCTATTAAAAATTGGCAACCCCATGGGTTTTAAGCTGTCACGATAGATACCAAGCAAGTCTTTCTCCGTGATTTTTTGTAACTGATCTAACGGTTTATCTAATGCGGCGACCGTTTCAATCACAAGACCTTGAGGACCGGATTCTTGCGTGGCGATTTCAAATAACGCTTGTCCACGACGAACATGACTACCCGAACTAATCAACACAGCATGTTTGATTTTATGTTTCGCTAAAGAGTAACGAGAGAAAAGCGCATTTTCGACAGTTGAACGCGCATAGTTATCAGAATAAATACGGCTTGCATCAACACCTTTCTCAATCAACCATTGCTTCATTAAATCCCCTTCGGTTTTATTGTTTTGCGGTACACCGCCTGTCACAATAATTAACGCATCTGGATTTTGATTCGCAATTTCTAAGGTTTTTTCTAAACGTTGTACCAAAATATCATGCATGCTGCCATCTGGGTTTAAAGCGTAGCCCAATGTAATAATTGCAGATTGTGCAGGTAACTTGGTTTCCAGTTTATCTGTAATTGGTTGATTAGCTGCTTTATCAATCACGGTAAAAACTTTCTCTAATTTGCTTGCGCTTTCTGGGGAAAGTTGTTTTAAGCGTTCTAAATGTTTAGTGGTTTCCGCTTGATTGCCTTTAAAACGATTCCATGCGGCCAAGTAAGTATGAGCTTTCACATCATCTGGGGCCACATCAAGCACTTTTTGGTAAAGCTCAATAGCTTTATCTGTATTGCCGTTATAAATATTGGCATTCGCTGCGCCAAACAAAAAATCCACACGATAAGGCTCAAGCTTATACGCTTCTAATAAAAGA
>CAUGKJ010000119.1 GCA_959600045.1 uncultured Haemophilus sp. | reverse complement strand
AACCCATTTTGTCGTAAGCTTCTTTCATTAAAAATAAGCCTTCGTAAGTCGCTTTGGCATCTGGATATTGTTGTAACATACCCACTACACGGTTTGCTACAGCTACCCATGCATCACGTTTTGCATAGAATTTTGCAATTTCTAATTCATGACGAGCTAATGAATCTTTGATGTATGCCATACGTGCTACTGCATCTTGTGAATATGGGCTATTTGGGAACGCACGCACTAAGCTTTGGAAGTTTGAAAACGCCGTTTTCATTGAAGTTGTTTCACGCGTTGCACGATCGATACCAAAGAAGTCTTGAATCATGTTATCAGCCGTTGCCAAGTTAGTTAAACCCGCCATATACACTGCATAGTCACGGTTTGGACTTTGTGGGAATTGGTGTAAGTAGTTATCTACAGTTACCAACGTTGCGGTGTAATCTTGCGTTTTATAGTTTGCATAAATTAAATCAAGCATTGCTTGCTCTTGGTAAGTACTACCAGGGAAACGCTCTGTTGCTGCTTTTAAATAACGAATCGAGTCAGAATAGCTTCCTTCTTGCAATGCTGCGGCCCCTTTTGCATAAAGATCATCAACAGAAGCTTGTTCCACTTCTTTATTACCACTGCTACAAGCTGCAATCGCGAATGAGGTCAATGCAATAAGTGCAAGAGATTTTATTTTACGCATTCTTTTTTCCTTAATTTTTACGAAAATCAATAAATAAGTTACAATTAACGAATATTGTATAGAACATTACACAATAAGCCAACTTTTTAAATTTTTAGATGGATTTTTTATGCCACAAATGACCTTAACGGCTGAAATTCAGCCCGAACAAATGGGACAGCGTTTAGACCAAACCCTCGCAGAGTTGTTCCCAGAATATTCCCGTTCGCGTTTAAAAACCTGGATTGAAGCAAAACAGGTAAAAATGAACGGTGAAATTGCCGATATTCCACGTGCAAAAGTTTATGGCGGAGAGCAAATTGAGATTTCGGTAGAAGTGGAAGATGAAAACCGTTTTGAGCCACAAAATATTCCACTCAATATCGTTTATGAAGATGACGATATTATCGTGATTAACAAACCTAAAGATCTCGTCGTCCACCCTGGTGCAGGCAATCCGGATGGCACGGTACTTAATGCACTACTCTATCACTATCCACCTATTGCCGAAGTACCGCGCGCAGGAATTGTGCATCGTTTAGATAAAGACACAACGGGTCTCATGGTTGTTGCTAAAACGATTCCTGCACAAACGAAACTCGTGCGTGACTTGCAAAAACGCAAGATCACTCGTGAATACGAAGCCGTCGCCAGTGGCATTATGACCAAAGGTGGAACCGTAGACCAACCAATGGCTCGCCACGCGACAAAACGCACATTGATGGCGGTTCACCCAATGGGTAAACCCGCTGTGACGCACTACCGCATTATGGAAAATTTCCGTAATTACACGCGTTTACGCTTACGTTTAGAAACCGGTCGAACTCACCAAATTCGTGTGCACATGGCACATATTGCGCATCCATTATTAGGTGATCAAACTTACGGAGGTCGTCCTCGCCCACCTAAAAATGCAAGCGAAGCCTTCAATGAGGTTCTGCGTAATTTTAAACGCCAAGCCTTACATGCGGTTATGTTGCGTTTAGCTCACCCAATTACAGGTGAAATGATGGAATGGTATGCTCCATTGCCTGATGACTTTGTTGAATTACTGCATGCCTTAAAAGCGGATTACCTCGAACACAAAGACGAATTGGATTATTAAGATGAGAACCATTGCTCCAAACTGGACTGTTCCGCCACATATTCAAGCTTTTACAACCACAAGAGAAGGTGGTGTAAGCCTGCCGCCTTTCGAGAGTTTCAATTTAGGCGATCATGTCGAAGATGATAAAAGTGCGGTCAAAACTAACCGCACTTTATTGGTCGAAAAATTTAATCTGCCACACTTTCCGTTATTTTTAACCCAAACACACAGTACTCGTGTAATCACGGTGCCTTATGAGGGCAATAATTTAGAGGCTGATGCGGTTTACACCAATCACCCTAACCAAGTATGTTTGGTGATGACAGCTGATTGTTTGCCAGTTTTATTCACCAATAAACAAGGCACTGAGGTGGCTGCAGCCCATGCGGGCTGGCGCGGACTCTGTGATGGGGTGTTAGAAGAAACAGTGAAATGTTTCCAATCTGCCCCCGAAGAGATTATTACGTGGTTTGGGCCTGCTATCGGCCCTAATGCATTCCAAGTTGGCAAAGAAGTGATTGAGCAATTTATGGCTTTTGACCCGATTGCAGAAACGGCTTTTCGACCAGATCCGAATGTGGCAGGAAAATACCTCGGCAATCTTTATCAAATCGCTACACAACGCCTCAATAAATTAGGTATTACCCAAATTTACGGTGGGGAGCATTGCACATTCACTGAAAAAGAGAGCTTCTTTTCCTATCGTCGAGATAGCAAAACAGGAAGAATGGCGAGTCTGATTTGGATAAAAAAATAAACTCATAAATACAACAAACCGCACCTTAAAGTGCGGTTTATTTTTGGCTTATTCTGAATAGTTTTCGAACCAACTTTCTAAAATCAAGCAAGCAGAGATCCCATCGACTTTGCCTTTATTGAGAGCACGATAACCGCCACGCTGGAAAATTTCATCGCGTGCAGAAACCGTCGTTAAGCGCTCATCTTGCAGTTCTACTTTAATACCGAAACGACCATTTAAGCGATTGGCAAATTTTTTCGCACGAAGTGTTAAATCTTGCTCGGTTCCATCCATATTTAAAGGTAATCCCACTACAATAACATCAGGTTTCCAGTCTTTTAAGCATTTCTCAATGGCATCCCAGTTTGGAATTCCATCTTGCGCTTTAAATGCAGGTAAGGCTTGCGCTGTACCTGTGATACTTTGCCCAACCGCACAACCAATGCTTTTTGTGCCAAAATCAAACGCAATTGCCGTGATGCCCATTAACTATGCCCTACTTGTGAAAAGACAAAATTATGAGGATTAATCCCTAATAATTGATTCGCGGCAAGATAACGATCTTCATAAATCGTTTCAAACAAAATGGTGTCTGAAGCGGGTGCCACTAACCAGGCATTATCTGCAATCTCTTGTTCAAGCTGCCCAGCTGTCCAACTGGCACAACCGAGTGCAACAAGATATTTTTCAGGCGCATCCGCTGAACCAAAGGTTTCCACAATATCTGCTGACGTGGTGAGATACATCTCATCGGTAATTTTATAACTATGCTCAAATTCTTTCGCGGCTTTCTTATGCAAAATAAAACCACGCTCAGAATGTACTGGACCACCCGCAAGTACAAGCTCATTGCTAAAAGTGCGGTCATTTTTCATCATAAAATTCATTTTTGAATATAGCTCTGCAATGCTTAAATCGGTGGGTTGATTAATCACTAAGCCCATCGAACCTTGCTCATTATGCTCGCACATATACACCACGGTATTTTGGAAATAATCCTCCAACTGTGGCATCGCAATTAAAAATTGTCCTTGTAAATCCATCATTATCCCAAATCTCCAAAACAAATTTGTAACGCACTAATGGCTGCTAAAGAAGCCGTTTCTGTGCGTAGCACACGCTTTCCTAATAAAATTTCAGTAAATCCTTGTTGTTCAGTTTGTGCGATTTCTTGAGGTGATAAACCACCTTCTGAACCAATAAGCAAACGAACCCCTTCTTTTGGAATTGAAGGTAAGGTTTTAATTGAATATTGGGCTCTTGGATGTAAATTCAATTTCAGTGCACCATCATTTTCTGCACACCAATCTTGCAACTTCATTAACGGACGAATTTCTGGCACAACGTTACGGCCACATTGTTCACAAGCCGCAATAGCAATTTTTTGCCATTGCTGGATTTTCTTATCCATGCGTTCGCCGTCTAGCTTCACGCCACAGCGTTCTGACCATAATGGTGTAATCACGTTAACGCCTAACTCTACAGATTTCTGAATGGTGAATTCCATTCGATCACCACGGGAAATAACCTGCCCTAAGTGAATCAATAAATTCGACTCTTTATCACTCAATTCACAACCAAGAATTTCCACCTTAACGGCTTTTTTGCTCGCTTCAATAATTTTTGCTGGATAAATATGATTACTTCCATCAAATAATTCAATTTGCTCACCTTCAGTCATACGAAGTACACGCCCTACGTGATTAGCCGCCTCCTCTGAAAGTTGGCAAGTAGATTGATTTTTAAGGGATTCTGGATGATAAATTCTTGGAATACGCATAA
>CAUGKJ010000118.1 GCA_959600045.1 uncultured Haemophilus sp. | reverse complement strand
AGTTACCATCTTGGTTAAAACGAGTACGGTTATAACCATAGAAGCGTTCAGAATCTGAAATAACAGCCTCACCTACCGCATGGCCTTTACGTTGCTGCGTTGTTTCTTGTGTGGTAACCGCTGTATCTAAAACAACATTACCCGCTGCAGATAATTGGTTTTTACCCTCAGACACAATTTTGGCACCTTTAGCATGAATATCACCTTTTTGTGCCACAATTTGGTTATTTCCGCCTACAGAAATAGTCGTTGATACTTCTTGTGTTTGAGTTGCATCGCCATTTTCACGTTGAGTGTGTACACCAAAAAGGTATTTATTCGCATCACCTAAACTAAATCCTTTATCTGAAGTATTGGCCTGCTGAGTATAAGTATTCTCAGCTGTTCCTAACTCAATATTATTTGAAGCTAAGAATGTTGCACCTTTCTCTGCTGCAATTTGTGTACCTTGTGTGCGAATATCACCTTCAGACGCCACTACATTAAGTTGCCCGCCAGCATTAAGTGCGGTCACTTTTGCTGTTGTTTCTACTGTAGTTTTATCTGATTTACTGCGTTTGTGCTCTAAATACGGCACAATACCACGGCTCATTAATTCCACTGAATCTGCACCGGCTTCAGCAATGGAGTTAATTTTTCCTACAACAGTTTCTGTACCACCTTGTTTTTGGCGTTGTTTATATTGATCTACCGCTTTCACAGTTGGATCGTAAACCATGCTTAAACCAAAACCACTTGTTTTACTTGTTTTGTGTACTTCAGTGTGATGAATTTCCTTAGCCGCTTCTAGATTAACTTGTTTTGCATGTAGATCAAATTGATCCTGACTGTTTAAATCAGAACCTCGCACAGTCAAGACATTTTCTGCGACTAAAGTTGCAGTACCAGCTGTTAATTGGCTACCTGCAGCTTCTAAGCTGACGGATTTGCTGTCTAGATTAGACTTGCTTTTCTCATAACCAACTTTTGCTACACCACCTTTAAAACTTGAGGCTAAACCAGAACGTTTTTTCTCGTAATGTTCTTCAACATAAGCGTGATTTTCCGCCTCTTTCACATTAATGTTCTTAGCTTGCACCAATAAGCCATCTTGTGCAGTAATCGAAGAGCCTTTAACTGTCGCATTTGCATCTTGTGAATAAACAATAACATCCTTACCATTTACTTCACTGCCTTTGCTCAGGTCATAATCATGATGATGACGCATTTCTTCGGTTTCTTTGGTTAAGAAACCTTTCGATGTTTGTTTATTTCGGCGGTCTAAATGCTCAATATCTCGTCCTTCTTCGAGCTTCACTTCACCTTGTGAGGCAATAATAGTTCTCCCTTCTTCACTATTAACCTTAGCTTGACGAAGCGTGGTTTCTTCTTGCCCCACTAAACGAGTGCCTTCTTTACCCTCAATAACAGAACTCACTTCACTTTCTTTATCTAAGTGATAATGATGGTTATCGCTAAAATCATAGTGTTCTTTACTGCTTTGCTTCTCAGTCGTCACCAAGAGTTTACCTTTAGCATTCACATCAACAGTGCCTGCCGATTTCACATTCGCTGCTTTTATCGTGATATCGCCACCACTTTGAATGGATAACTCACCACCTTTGCCGGTTACCTTCAATTCACTTTGGCGATCGACTTGTTTATTACCTGTTTCTGTTCGACCTAATTGGCTTTGTGTTTCTGTTGTGGTTGCACCAAGCTCTACGGATTTTCCACCGTATAGAGACAAGCTATCTGCAGCCACAATCTTACCGCCTAGGTTTACTAATTTTTGCTCAGCATTAAGGTTGACGTTATCAGCCAAAACCAAACCTTTGTTCTCTAAATTTTGACCGTATAAGTTCACTAGGTTTGCTGCAAGCACCGTTCCTTCGTTGGTCATATCCTTCACAGAACCAACAATACTATCCCCCGAGATCACTGAGCCCGTTGGAGTGACTTGAGTACGGTTAGACGCTAAGTAAATTTTCGGCGTTAACACATTAATTTTCTTGCCGCTTGGAAGCGTCACTTCCTGATTCACCATCCACACTAAATCAGTAGTGAGTTCTGACATTTGCTTTTCAGTTAACGCTACACCTGGTACTAAATTTAATTTTTTGGCGTAATGAACACCGTTATTCATTAACCCTTGGTATTGCTCTAAATCATTTTGATAACCTTCAAGATAACGACGACCGGTTAACTGATTAATTTGCTCATTAACTAAACGTAACTCATAAAAACCATCCCCTAGACGTTTAAGCATATTGTCTGGGTTATAGCGTAATTTATTGAACATATAATCCGAGCTCAACCATTTTTGCTTATTCGCAAAACGTGGATCAGTTTCAATCACATAGCCTTTTGGTGCATTAGGATTCACATTATAAAGCGAGGATTTATCCAACGATTGAGTCAGATGATTTAATACAACATCTCCTGCATCACCTTTATTAGCCACGACATTATTGGTAAATTCAGGTGCTACATTTTCTTTATAAGCAAATACTCCTAAATCTTTTACACTTTCATTTTGTTTGTAATAAATACTAGTATCGCTTTTAGTTGTATCGTATCTGTCCCATTTTCTTTTTTTCTTACCCTTATAAAAAGCCGTTAAACGACCAGCATCCGTTACAATAGTACGACCTTTCAACTCATCATTATGTAATTGGCCATCCGCAATTTGAATCAGCCCACCAGCAATCACTTTACTGTCTTGGTTATCTACACGTGCATCATTAAAATCAATGCCGCCACCACTTAAAATCTTACCTTCCTGGTATTTTGGTTTAAGCACCACGGTTTCATTCACCGTGCGGGTATAATCATACTCATGCCAGTTATCACTTTCGATTTTGCCATCCGGTGAAAAAATATGATAAAGATCTCTTATTTTTCGGTTTAGTCCCCAGCGACCACTCTTATTATCTTGTTTTACTTTATAAACCCCAGAGTCTTTACCATAGATAGTCGAATCATTCCCAATTCGATACTCAAAAACTGGTGTAGACGAGGTATCCACATTTTCTGTCTCAAGGAAGAAATGTTTATTCTCTACCTTACCAGTATTAAAGGTGATCGCTTTGCTTTTCGCATTGTCGTAAAGATTTAACGCTTCAATCACGCCATTGTAGTTGTGAACATACGCTGATTTACCTGTCGCTTGGTTGTTTTCATCCAATGCTTTACCCACATAAATCTTACCCATACTTAAAAGGGTACTTTCATTGCGGTTTAAAACTTTATCCACGCCCACATCCAAACGCTCACGCGCCGCAATTACAGCGGATTTATCCCCTTCTTCAAGGTTATTTAAATTCTCCCCCTGTAAAGCCACATGGTCACCATAAATACGACCAGTACCTAAGTTATTGATGGTTACTGCTTTTGCCACCGTCAACGCTCCATCAATTAAGCCTCTGTTAGTCAACGTGTTTGTATTAATGCGTGTTTCATTACCACTAATTTCAGCATCTTGAGTGTTTTCAACATTAGCTGCTTTAACATCTACCTTATTACCTACACGTAATTGGCTATTGTTTTTAAAATCCCCTTCGGTTTTAAAATCTAAATTACCACCAACTTGGAAAGCGTTATTTAAAGTTAAACTATCTTGTAAATTAACCGTCAAATCCCCTTTGGTTTTGATATCACCTTCATTTGCTAACGTTTTCGCTTTTAACTCAATTGATTTACCCGCTTCAATCTCACCTTGTTTGTTATCAATAGTTTGAGCAACATCTAGTTGGGTATGCTCATCACTGTAGATACCCCCTTGTTGGTTAGAAAGATTTTCAGCTGTAATAGCCACTTGAGTACCACGGATACCTTGTTCCGTTTTGCCGCCAGCTTTCGTCCCTTGGTTATCTACATGTTTCGCTTTAATGGTCGCTTTCTCTGTTGCAACAATTAAAGAGCCTTTATCTGATTGCTTGCGGTTATCCACGTTATTTGCGTTAAGCTGAACTTGTTTACCCGCAATAACACCCTGTTTGTTATCAATATTTTGAGCATTAAGTTGGGTCTGAGCTTTGGCATAAACGGTGCCACGGTTCTCAATATTCTTTTTCGCATTGAGTTCGGCATTTTCGCTACCACCAATAAAGCCTTCATTCACAATCTTACCTTGGCTATCGATTTTCACACTTCCAGCTGATGCACCAATATGTCCAGCATTGCGTACACCAAGACCTTGGCCGTTATCCACCAAATGGATTTTCTCTGAATACATCCCACCTAATTGGCTCACATCCACACTGTAGCTTTGGTTTTCGCCTTGGGTATCAGAAGTGCGGTCAG
>CAUGKJ010000117.1 GCA_959600045.1 uncultured Haemophilus sp. | reverse complement strand
GTATTTTAAAAGGTTCTGCACGTTCAATTGAAGGCTTGCATATGCGCGATGTATTAGAGCGC
The DNA here is from genome assembly GCA_959600045.1 of uncultured Haemophilus sp. Lineage (GTDB taxonomy): Bacteria > Pseudomonadota > Gammaproteobacteria > Enterobacterales > Pasteurellaceae > Haemophilus_D. Next base: position 4,223 of record CAUGKJ010000117.1, on the reverse strand, counting down.
ATTCATTCCCAACATCCAGATATGATTTTAAAATTTGGCGGTCATGCCATGGCGGCAGGACTAAGCATTAAAGAAAGCTTTTTCCCTGAGTTTCAAAAGATTTTTAATCAAACGGTGCAAGATTGGTTAAATGAAGATCAATTACAAGGTGTGATTTGGACGGATGGCGAACTTCAAGCAAATGAATTTAGTATTGAAACAGCAGAAGTGATAAAATCTGGCGGACCTTGGGGACAAGCTTTTCCTGAGCCTGTTTTTGATGGTGAATTTAAAATTTTTGAGCAACGCGCGATCGGGCAAAATCAAAACCATTTAAAAATGCTCGTAGAGCCTAAAAATGGCGGTCCATTATTAGATGCCATTGCGTTTAATATCGATACTCGGTATTATCCCGATTTGTCGATTAAGCAGGCAAAATTTGCTTATAAGTTAGAAATTAATGAGTTTCGTGGAAATCGAAACGTCCAATTATTAGTCGATTATATTGAACCAATTGGTTAATTTATGAAAAAAGTTTGGCAGAATAAATTATTAAAAGGATCCTTTGCAATGATATTGCTGAGTGTGACGAATGTCGCATTCGGTGAAGTCAGTGCAAAGGATTTTTCTGCCAAAAACCCACCGCACTTACCACCAGCGAATGTGGCGCAGTTTGAAGATGGTCGAGATTATTTTTCATATCAAGAACCGATTGAACAAGTCAAAAGAAGCGATCGTAAAATTCCGATCCAGTTTTTCTTTGATTATGATTGTCGAGTTTGTTCTTCAGCCCAAGACATCTTGCAGCTTTATAGCCAAATTCGTCCAAATAAAGTGGCATTAGATGAATACCCGGTTGCTACGAATGAAGCAAAATTTTCAGCGACAATATTTTATACCTTACAGCGTTTAAAAGTGGGCGAGTTGTCAGATACGCTGTTATTTGAAACCTCTGAAAAGGCACGTTATACCGAATTATCGTCATTAGATAAGATGCGTGAATGGATAGTCTCACAAGGGATCAGTAAAGCTGAATTTAATAAAGTCGTGCATTCTGCTGAAGTAAAAGAAGATGTGAATAATGCCATTAATTTAACAGAAGAATATGGCGTATTTACGTTCCCTTATGTGGTTGTGGGCGGAAAATATGTTCTCACCGCGAGTACATTATATAACGATGATTATGGCGTTGCGGTATTAGATTTCTTAGTGAATAAACTCGAACAAGAAAGTAAAAAATAATGAAAATCGGGATTGTTGGTGCAATGGCACAAGAAGTGGAAATTTTATCCCAATTAATGACAGATAAAAAAGAAACGAAAGTGGCAAGTGCGGTCATTTTTGAAGGTAAAATTAATGGTAAAGAAGTCGCATTATTGCAATCAGGGATTGGTAAAGTCGCGGCAGCTATTGGCACCACTGCTTTATTACAATTGGCTAAACCGAATGTGGTATTAAATACGGGCTCAGCAGGCGGTGTCGCCAAAGGCTTAAAAGTAGGAGATATCGTTATTTCGGATGAAACCCGCTATCACGATGCCGATGTGACAGCATTTGGCTATGAAAAAGGTCAATTACCTGCCAATCCAACGGCTTTTCTTTCAGATAAAAAATTAGCGGATTTAGCAGACGAAATTGCACAATCACAAGGGCAAAATGTAAAACGTGGTTTAATTTGCTCGGGCGATAGCTTTATTAATAGCGAAGAAAAAATTGCTCAAATTAAAGCGGACTTTCCCAATGTGACAGCAGTAGAAATGGAAGCAACAGCGATTGCACAAGTTTGTCATGCCTTTAACGCACCTTTTGTGGTCGTTCGTGCAATTTCAGATGCCGGCGATGGCGAAGCGAGTATGTCATTTGAAGAATTCCTTCCGCTTGCAGCGAAACAATCCTCTGCATTAGTGTTGGGTATGATAGAAAGATTATAAGAGGTAATATATGGGGATAATTATCACCGTTGATGGTCCAAGCGGAGCAGGGAAAGGAACACTTTGTTACGCATTGGCAGAAAAGTTAGGTTTTACCTTATTAGATAGTGGCGCCATTTATCGCGTGACAGCATTGGCTGCACTGAAACGTCATGCAGACTTAACCGATGAAGAAGGATTAGCGGAGTTAGCACGTCATTTAGATATTCAGTTCATTCCAAAGAATGGAGAAGTCAATGTGCTTCTTGGTGGAATGGATGTGAGCCATTTGATCCGTACGCAAGAAGTGGCGGAAGCCGCCTCAAAAGTAGCGGTTTTCCCAAAATTGCGGTCAGCTTTACTGCAACTTCAGCAGGATTTTAGCAAAAATGATGGCCTGATTGCTGATGGGCGAGATATGGGGACCGTGGTTTTCCCAAATGCACAAGTTAAACTGTTTTTAGATGCAAGTGCAGAAGAACGTGCAAAAAGACGCTATAAACAGTTGCAAAATAAGGGAATTAATGGTAACTTTGCACAGATTTTAGCCGAGATACAAGAACGAGATTTTCGCGATAGAAATCGTGAGGTTGCGCCATTGAAAGCGGCTGACGATGCTTTATTGTTAGATAGTACAACATTGAGTATTGATGAGGTCATTGCTCAAGCGTTGGATTATATTCAACAAAAAGCGTCAATTTCGATTTAACTGTTTATTCAAGGAAGAATAGACATTTATCCTCAACCCCGCATTTTATGGATCTTAATGTGGATGTTATTAACTTAAATTAAGAAGATTATTTATATGTCAGAATCTTTTGCTCAACTCTTTGAAGAATCATTAAAAGGCCTTGAAACCCGTCAAGGTTCAATCGTTAGCGGTACTGTTGTTGCTATTCAAAAAGGCTTTGTACTTGTTGATGCAGGCTTAAAATCTGAATCTGCAATTCCTGTTGCTGAATTCCAAAACGCTCAAGGTGAACTTGAAGTTAAAGTTGGCGACACAGTAAACGTAGCTTTAGATGCAGTTGAAGATGGTTACGGCGAAACTAAACTTTCTCGTGAGAAAGCGGTTCGTCATGAATCTTGGATTGAATTAGAAAAAGCTTACGAAGATAAAGCGACCGTTATCGGTTTAATCAACGGTAAAGTGAAAGGCGGTTTCACAGTTGAGTTAAACGGTGTTCGTGCATTCTTACCAGGTTCATTAGTTGATACACGTCCTGCACGTGAAGCTGATCACCTACTTGGTAAAGAATTAGAATTCAAAGTAATCAAATTAGATCAAAAACGTAACAACGTTGTTGTTTCTCGTCGTGCAGTGATCGAATCTGAAAACAGCCAAGAACGTGAACAAATCCTTGAGAACCTAGCTGAAGGTTCAGAAGTTAAAGGTATCGTTAAAAACTTAACTGACTACGGTGCATTCGTAGATTTAGGTGGCGTTGACGGTTTATTACACATCACTGACATGGCTTGGAAACGTGTTAAACACCCAAGCGAAATCGTGAATGTAGGCGACGAAGTAACTGTTAAAGTATTAAAATTTGACAAAGATCGTACTCGCGTATCTTTAGGCTTAAAACAATTAGGCCAAGATCCTTGGGTTGCTATCGCTGAAAACCACCCAGTAAACAGCAAATTAACTGGTAAAGTAACTAACTTAACTGACTACGGCTGTTTCGTTGAAATCTTAGATGGTGTTGAAGGTTTAGTTCACGTTTCTGAAATGGATTGGACTAACAAAAACATCCACCCATCTAAAGTTGTAAGCCTTGGCGATACTGTTGAAGTAATGGTATTAGAAGTTGACGAAGAACGTCGTCGTATTTCTTTAGGTTTAAAACAATGCAAACCTAACCCATGGACTCAATTCGCTGAAACTCACAACAAAGGTGATAAAGTTACTGGCAAAATCAAATCAATCACTGATTTCGGTATCTTCATCGGTCTTGAAGGTGGTATCGACGGTTTAGTTCACTTATCTGACATTTCTTGGAATGTTGCAGGTGAAGAAGCAGTTCGTAACTACAAAAAAGGTGACGAAGTTTCTGCAGTAGTATTAGCAGTAGATGCAGTGAAAGAACGTATTTCTTTAGGTATCAAACAACTTGAAGACGATCCATTCAACAACTTCGTAGCAGTTAACAAGAAAGGTGCAGTAGTTTCTGCAACTGTTGTTGAATCTGATGCTAAAGGTGCTAAAGTTGAATTAGCAGGTGGCGTTGAAGGTTATATCCGTGCAGCAGACTTAACAAATGAAGTTGCAGCAGGTGATGTAGTTGAAGCGAAATACACAGGTGTTGATCGTAAAGCACGTATCGTTCACTTATC
>CAUGKJ010000116.1 GCA_959600045.1 uncultured Haemophilus sp. | reverse complement strand
TGACCGCACTTTTCTGCCTGTTTTTTGCCAGCCGTTTGAATTTACTCAATTTAAGCGATGAATCCGCTCGTTCCCTAGGCATCAATCTCTTCCGTTTACGTTGGTACGCTAACATCATGGCGTTATTGATTGTGGGTTCAAGCGTGAGCGTTGCCGGCCCCGTAGCCTTTATTGGCTTACTCGTGCCTCATCTTGCTCGCTATTGGATTGGTTATGACTTGCGAAAATCGCTCCCCATGGCGATGTTACTCGGCGCAATTTTAATGCTGGCTGCAGATACCATTGCCCGCGCGGTCAACGTCCCTAGCGAAGTGCCTGCTGGTGCGGTGCTTGCCTTAATCGGTGCCCCAGTCTTTGTATTATTTGCCAGAGGAAGACACTAATGCGAGCTTCTCATGTATCTTTTCGCGCTATCGGCTTTTATGTCGTCACACTCAGTCTGATGGTACTACTCTTTGGATTGAGTATTCGCCTTGGCACTTATACGCTTTCCTTTGAGGAAATTTGGGCGGCCTTTCAGCCTAACGATAAAAACTATTTTACCTTAATGGAATATCGTCTCCCCCGTGCAGTGTTAGCGATTTTATTAGGCGGAGCCTTAGCAATTTCTGGTGTGTTAGTGCAAAGCGTGGTGCGTAATCCGCTTGCCTCCCCCGATATTTTAGGGATTAACAATGCAGCTGGGTTGGTTGCCGTTTCGGTATTGATGTTCTTGCCAAACTTGGCATTTTACTGGATGCCAATTTTTGCCTTTTTAGGCGGCGTGCTCTCTTTTGTCATTTTATGGATCGTGTGCGGCTTTAACTTCCGCCCTATCAAAATGGCAATCATTGGAGTTGCACTTTCCGCATTGTGGGCAGCGATTAGTCATTATCTGATGCTCACCAATCCGGTCGAGATCAATACGGCAATGTTATGGCTCACCGGCAGTCTATGGGGACGCAGCTGGTCTTATTTGAATGTGGTATTGCCATGGTTAGTAGTGTTGCTACCCTTGCCATTTATTTTCTGTCGCGATCTCGACACACTTGGTTTAGGTGAAAACAAAGCCTCCACCTTGGGCGTAACCGTAAATAAAGTGCAAATTAGCGTTTTAGTGTTAGCGGTAGCCCTTTCCACTACAGCCGTGGCAATTTGTGGTCCAATTGCCTTTTTAGGCTTAGTTGCTCCGCATCTTGCTCGCCGTTTAGTCGGTGGCAGACATCGCACTCTATTACCGGCAGCCTTGATTATTGGCGCCCTCTTATTACAACTTTCGGATATTTTGGCGCGGGTGATTGACCCACCAACTGAACTCCCCGCGGGCATTCTGACTGCAATTATCGGTGCGCCATATTTCTTCTACTTATTGATGAGAACTAAATAATGAGCATTGAAATCAATAATTTATCTTTAGGTTATCAAGATAAACTCGTGGTTAAAAATCTGTCGCTAAAATTCCCGAAAAATAAAGTGATTGCATTAATCGGCCCAAATGGTTGCTGTAAGTCCACCACATTAAAAGCGGTGGCTCGCTTGCTCAAACCGAAGCAAGGCTCAATCACTCATAAAGGTCAGGATATTTGGCAAAAAAGCCCTAAAGAATATGCCCAAGAATTGGCTTTTCTCCCGCAGCAACACTTGGTACCAGAAGGCATTAAAGTGCGGGAATTGATCGCCTACGGGCGTTCGCCTTACTTAAATCTCTGGGGCAAACTTAGCCAAAAAGATGAAGAATTAGTTAATTGGGCGATGGCGCAAACACAAACTGCCGAACTCGCCGAACAGTTGGTTTCTGATTTATCTGGTGGTCAGCAACAACGCGTCTTCTTAGCCATGACTCTTGCGCAGGATGCCGAATTAGTGCTACTCGATGAGCCTACCACTTATCTGGATTTAAACCGCCAAGCTGAACTCATGGGCATGATGCGACAAATGCAACAAAACGGTAAAACCGTTATTACGGTGTTGCATGATCTCAACCAAGCCTGTCGCTATTGCGATCACTTAATCGTCATGAAAAAAGGTGCAGTAATGGCACAAGGTACGCCCGATGAAGTGATGACCGAAGAGTTGCTGAAAGATGTGTTTGATTTGGATGTCATCATTCATCGTGATCCTATCAGCAATACACCGATGTTTATTTTGAAATAACTTTCAATCACTTCTCTAAATATCAAATAGGCGTTTTATTTTACTAAAACGCCTATTTTTTCACCTAAAATCCCCGCTGTTATACATAACTAATGTTTTTCATAGCTCAACATGAGGTTGGACCAGTTTGCGGAACTCAATATTTTTTCTTTTGTCACAGTTATAAGAAATCTATATTAAAAATAAAATCTAAGCGTAAATTGGAATAAGAAATGAAATCTCTATCCCATGTCTTTAAGGCAGTGCTATTAGTAGGTGTCGGTACCTCGGTAGTACAGATTGCCTATGCCCAAAATTCCTCTATTGATACCGAACGAGAAAATATCATCATTTTCTCTCGTCAAGGAGAGGCACAATTAAATCAAGCCATTCCAAAACTTGAGGCCTTATTTAAGAGGACGCACGATGTGAAAGTGCGCGATGATTTGATTACACTCTATCTGAGGACGAATCAATCTGCTAAAGCACTTTCACTTTGCGAAAGCTGCGCACCAGCGCAATTTTCCCAAAATGAACTGGAAAATTTAGGCAAAGCCGCTCGAAATGAAAAACAATACGACCGTGCCGTTGCATTCTATTCCCAATTGCAAAAGCAATTTCCTGATAATCCAAATGGATGGCTTGGTGGCGCATTAGCCTCCACTGAAACCAAAAACTACAATGCGGCAAAAAATGCACTGAATGTTTATAAGAAACGTTTTGGACAAGATAATGCTTATCTTGATGCAGAAAGTTATTTGCTTGATTTCACCGAACCCGACATGGCTAAACTTGGCCGTTGGCAACGTCAGTTAGAACAAAATCCGAAAAATATCACCTTAATGAGAGAGTTGTATCGTTTAGCATCGAAATACAACCTTCAACCATTACAAGAGAAACTACAAAAAGCCTATCCTGATCAATTCAATCAAAAAGACATGATGTGGTTTGAGCATGGTAAGACGATTACCTCTTCAAAAAATGCAACAACGCCAACACAACAAGAAAAATCATTTGAAGAATTGACCGCACTTTTAGCCCAAATTAACCCTGAACATCCTTTGTATCAACAAACATTGCAAGATCGTTTTGTGATGGGTGTTCGCTTGAATAAATTTGATGAAATAAAAGACGACTTCAATACATTGCAGGCTCAATCTAATGTGCCTGCGTATTTAGAAGAAGCCTTTGGGGATTATTGGGCAGCAAAAGGCTCACCACACAAAGCATTAGCGATTTATCAAACAATTGAACAACAAGCCTTAACCAATAAACTCTCTGTGAGTGATGGTTTACTTCATAAACTCTCTCTCACTGCAAGCGATGCGGGCAAGTTTGAATTGGCGCAACAATATTTAGAGCGTATGAATTCAAATCTTTATATCAATGACTATACCCGAACATCAAAAATTCTGAATCCAGGCTACGATTCTCGCTATTTTGGTTTGGCACGTTTAGCGTTATGGCGAGGTAACAGCAAATTAGCTCAGCAACTTATTGATGATCGTCTATTTAACAAAACGCCTGGTGATCCATGGGTTATGTTGCAAAAAGCAGAACTTGAGCGAAATCGTGGCAACTATGATGATGCCAAATTATGGGCGGAAAAAGCCGGTTATTTTTTGAGTAAAAATGATCAGCAAGAAGCTCGTAGTAACCTGGCTGAAACTGCCTTAAGTCAAAATGATTTACCAACAGTTTCAAAAACAATTGATGCAATGAATGAAGAACAACGTCAGTCAGCACAATCCCTTATTAAGCATTATGAACAAGCGCGTTCTGGCAAAATTGTAGGGAGTGTCGGCTTACAGCATCGCACCTCACCAATAAGCTATAGCAATGAAAGTAGTCAAGATTATGCGATTTACACACCGAAAACAGCAAATGGTCACGATCTCTACGTTCATTACTTAGAAACTCGCTCCCCTTATGACAAAGAAAGTCTCATTTCTCGCCGAATTGGTGTAGGAACAGAGCTCAATTTCTATCCACTCCAAGTAAAAATGGAAGGCGGGAAAGGCATTAAGCTTAATGATAAAGCCTATTTCTCTACAGAGGCAAATTATACCATCAACCAACACTGGTCATTTAATTTAGATGCCAATATTAATGGTAGTGGCACCCCAGTTAAAGCCATCAATAAAGGTGTGTATACCAAAGATATTGGTTTCTCTACCACGTATTCCTATTCC
>CAUGKJ010000115.1 GCA_959600045.1 uncultured Haemophilus sp. | reverse complement strand
GACTTGCCGCTGAAGGATCTTTTTCAATCTCTAAGCAAGGCTCTGCAACACCCGGAGAATACGCAAGGGCTAAATCATGTTGGGTTTCTAATGATTTGGTTGGGGTGACCGCAATTTTTCCTGGAATTGGGAATTCATGAAAATCTAATGCAGCTTGGCGCAATTGTTCGCTCATATAAAAATACTCCATTTTCACTTAGGCTAAATAAAATTTGCGCCATTATACTCTCTTTTAAACAGAATTTTGTGACATACCGCAAAAATTTTACAAATTTATTACAAAAATATGAGTGAAATCGACCGCACTTTTGTCTTTTCTTCACATTCAGAAGCAAAAACGTTACTATATCGCAAAAAATATACAGGATATAAATAATGAGTTTGTTTTCTAAATTTAGAAGCGCCATCAATAAATTACAACGGAAAGCGATTAACAAAACCTATCAAAAACGTTTAACTAACCAAGGCATGTCTGTGATTTCTGCAAACTGTGTCGGTGCGTTTATTTTGCACGATCTAAATCAGCCTTTTAACTCTCCATTTGTTAATCTCTATTTAGATCCGAGCGATTTTGTTCGCTATCTACAGAATATCGAATTCTATCAAGCACAACCTCTTCAATTTATACAAACAGAAAAACCGTATCCCGTTGGCTTATTAGATGATCTTAAAGTGCACTTTATGCATTACCATTCTGAACAAGAAGCCAAAGAGAAATGGGAAGCGCGCTCACAGCGTTTAGATTTCGATAATTTATTTATTATGATGACGGATAAAGACGGCGGAAAAGGTGCAAAATATGAAGATTTACAAGCCTTTGATAATTTGCCTTATCCAAACAAAGTGGTCTTTACCCACAAGCCTTACCCAGAGTTAAAATCTGCTTTCTACATTAAGGGCTTTGAAAATGAAAACGAAGTGGGTGATTTATTTACCTTTTCTGGTTGGAATGGCGAAAAATATTACGACCAATTTGATTACGTTAGCTGGTTCAATCAAAAATAAGAGTTTACGATGCGATTAGATAAATTTATTGCCGAGAATACAGGTTTAACCCGTTCACAAGCCACCAAGGCCATTCGCCAAAGTGCGGTCAAAATTAACGGTGAAATTGTGAAAAATGGTGCGACCAAAGTCAGTCAAGAAGATGAAATTTATTTTGAAGATGAATTATTGACTTGGGTGGAAGAAGGTCAATATTTTATGTTGCATAAGCCTCAGGGCTACGTTTGCTCTCATGATGACGGTGACTATCCAACTATTTATCAATTCTTTGAACCGCCTCTTTCAGGCAAGTTACACAGCGCTGGACGATTAGATGTGGATACTACCGGCCTCGTACTATTAACGGATGATGGACAATGGTCACATCGTATTACCTCACCAAAGCATCAATGTGAAAAAACCTATTTAGTCACCTTAGCCGATCCGGTTGAAAATCATTATGCTTCAGCCTGTGAAGAAGGCATTCTGCTACGTGGTGAAAAAGAACCCACTAAGCCGGCGAAATTAGAAGTATTAGATGATTACAACGTGAATCTGACTATCTCTGAAGGGCGCTATCATCAGGTGAAACGAATGTTTGCTGCACTTGGTAATAAAGTCATTGCACTACATCGTTGGAGAATTGGCAATGTTGAATTAGATGAAAGCTTAGAAGAAGGCGAATTTCGTCCACTCACTCAGGAAGAAATTGACAATTTAGTGAAATAATATGAGCCAAAATATTAAACCTACCTTTATTTTTATCGCCACACTCGGCATCCTCTCGATGCTACCGCCTTTGGGCGTGGATATGTATATTCCGTCCTATTTAAATATTGCTGAAGACCTAAATATCAACTCCGAGCAAGTGCAGCACACCTTGACATTCTTTGCTTATGGTATGGCGGCAGGGCAATTATTCTGGGGGCCATTTGGTGATAGTTTTGGTCGTAAACCAATTATTCTATTAGGTGTCATTATTGGTGCTATCACCGCTATTATTTTAACCGGTATCCATTCTATTGGTAGTTTCACTGCTCTGCGTTTCATTCAAGGTTTCTTTGGTGCTGCGCCTGTGGTGCTTTCAGGGGCGTTATTACGTGATTTATTTAGCAAGGATCAACTCTCTCGAGTCATGTCCACCATCACACTTGTCTTTATGATTGCACCACTTGTTGCACCTGTGATTGGCGGATATATTGTGAAGTATTTCCACTGGCATATGATTTTTTATGTGATTGGGTTCATGGGATTTCTTGCGGCATTGCTCGTCTTTTTCATTATTCCCGAGACCCATAAAAAAGAAAACCGTATTCCCCTACGCCTAAATATCATTGCCCGTAACTTCATGACGCTTTCTAAACAGAAAGAAGTGTTAGGTTATATGGCGGTGGCTTCTTTTGGTTTTGGTGGTTTATTTGCTTTCATAACTGCGGGATCGATTGTCTATATCGGTATTTATGGTATTCCAGTCGATCAATTCGGCTATTTCTTTATGATGAATATCGCGATTATGACAGCCGCATCCTATTTAAATGGGAAGTTTGTGCTGAAATTAGGTGCGGAAACCATGTTACGAATTGGTATTGCGGTACAATTCATATCAGGAATTTGGTTATTTTTAACCGCACTTTTTGATTTCGGTTTTTGGCCAATGGCTATTGGTGTAGCCTTTTTTGTCGGTCAAAATCCATTAATATCCTCCAATGCCACCGCCTCTATTCTAGAGAAATTCCCAACGATGGCGGGTACCGCAAATTCATTAATGGGAAGTGTACGTTTTGGTGTTGGCGCGGTAATGGGATCCTTAGTCGCAAGCTTTAAAATGGAAACCGCTGCACCAATGCTCTATACAATGACAGCTTGCGTGGTTATTTCAGCTCTTTCTTATTACTTCCTGACTTATCGAAATGAACGATAAAGTGCGGTCAATTTTCGAGTCAATTTAAAACAATAAAGGCGGGATATCCCGCCTTTGTTATATTCCATCAACATTTATTTCCAAATTCGATGATCTAATACTCGTTTTTTAATTTCAGGATAGAGGTCAATTTTAAATTCAGGCTCTTTTCCTGCTTTTAATTGATGTTGATAGTCCTTCATTAACTTCCACACAATTGGGGAAAGTAAAACAATTGCGACTAAGTTAATAATTGCCATCACAGCCATCACGGTATCCGCAAAATTCCATACCACATTGCCCGATTTTACTGAACCAAAATAAACGAAGAATAATACCGCTAAACGGAACGCCCATACAAACCAAGGTTTATTTTTAATAAAGCGAATGTTGCTTTCTGCATAAGCATAGTTACCGATAATAGACGAATAAGCGAAAAGCAATAAAATGAAAGCTAAGAAGTGTACACCGAACTCCCCGACATGATAACGCAATGCATTTTGTGTTAAGGAAATACTTTTCAGTGTTTCACTGCCGTAATTATCTGAAAGTAGGATAATCACTGCCGTGCAAGTACAGACAATCATGGTATCCACAAATACACCGAGCATTTGCACTAAACCTTGACTAACTGGATGTTTTACATGAGCTGCAGCCGCAGCATTTGGTGCAGAACCCATCCCCGCTTCATTAGAGAATAATCCTCGCTTGATCCCCATCATCATGGCTTTAGACACTAAAGCACCAAACATACCACCAGCTGCAGATTGGAAAGTAAAGGCACTTTTGTAAATATTGGCGATTACCGTTGGGATCATATCAATATGCATGCCTAAGATAATTACCGCCATAATTAGATAAAAGAGTGCCATCATCGGTACTACGCTACTAGAAATGGTCGCAATACGTTTCACGCCACCAAAAATAATTGTGGCAGTTAGTACCACTAAAACCATACCAACATATTCACCTTGCCAATCCCAAGCATTTTTAGTCGCTTCTACGATTGAGTTTGCTTGTACTGAATTAAATGCAAAACCAAAAGTAAAAATGAGTGAAATAGCAAATGCTACCGCTAAGCAACGTGATTTTAAACCTTGTGTAATATAGTAAGCGGGGCCACCACGGAAAGAGCCATCTTTATCTTGAATTTTGAATACCTGTGCTAAAGTAGATTCCGCAAAAGCACTCGACATGCCAATAAATGCCGTTACCCACATCCAAAATACGGCACCTTCACCACCAAGTGCAATGGCTGTTGCTACACCGCTGATATTACCGACACCAACTCGACTTGCAAGCCCAGTTGCAAACGCTTGGAATGGCGTTAAAGAATTTCCCTCTGCTGCGCGTCCAAACCACATTTCACGTATACTTGTAGGGAAAAGACGTAACTGCACTAACCCAGTAGTAATGGTAAAAAATAAACCGACACCTAATAAAATAACAATTGT
>CAUGKJ010000114.1 GCA_959600045.1 uncultured Haemophilus sp. | reverse complement strand
AACACCAGGCTGTACAACCCAAGCCTGTGGTTTGCGTGATGCCAAAAGTGAACTAGAAAAATTAGGTGTAGTTATTTTAGGCATCAGTACAGATGCGCCAAAAAAACTGGCTCAATTTGTTGAGAAAAAGTCGCTCAATTTCACCTTGCTTTCTGATGAAGATCACCAGGTTGCCGAGCAATTTGGTGTATGGGGAGAAAAAAATTTCATGGGACGCACCTATGACGGCATTCACCGTATTAGCTTCCTCATTGATGAACAAGGCAAAATTCAACACGTTTTTGATAAATTCAAAACAGGCGAACATCATCAGGTTGTCTTAGATTACCTGCAATCCCTTTAAATCCCCTCTCAAAACAACCGCACTTTCTATGATTTACCTCAAAGTGCGGTCAAAAAAATAGCCATTTTTCTAATTTATATTTACGCTCTATTTTCCATTTGATAGAATTATCAATCTAATTGAAATTCATTATCAATTCATTTTGTATTCTTTATTACACATAAAAGGACTATCAGATGCCAAAACTTTTTGAGTTTTTAGAACAATATAGTGATTACATTATTATCGGGCTTTTACTTCTTATGAGCGTAATTATGCTTGCTACTGTAATTGAGCGCTTTATCTTTTTAAGCCGTATCAATGTCGCTAAATATTCCAATATCCATTCTCTTGAAATTGATTTAAATCGTAATATGACGATCATTTCAACAGTTGGTGCAAACGCACCTTATGTGGGCTTGTTAGGAACAGTAATTGGTATTTTGTTAACCTTCTATCAAATTGGTCAAGCTGGCGGTGATGTCGATGCTGGCGCAATCATGATGCACCTCTCTCTTGCATTAAAAGCAACCGCACTAGGTATTTTAGTCGCGATTCCATCTATGATGTTCTATAACGGCTTAGGTCGTAAAGTAGAAGTTAACTTATTGAAATGGAAAGTATTAAACGCTCAAAAAGATAAGGAATAATCGTGAAAAAATTTGATGAAATCAATATTATTCCTTTCATCGACATTATGTTGGTGCTATTAGCGATAGTGTTGATCACCGCATCCTTTATTTCTCAAGGAAAAATTCAAGTCAATGTGCCAAAAGCCAGTTCAACGGTTGCATTCAAATCAGATGAATTAGCCAAATTATTGACTGTGACGGCAGATAAACAACTTTATTTTAATGACAAACCTATCTCGCAAGAAGCACTTGAAAAAGAGATTGCAGGTTGGAATAAAGATCAGAAAGTGACATTAAAAATTGATGCAGAAGCCTCTTTCCAAGATTTTGTGACTATTACTGACATGTTATCGAAAAACGAAATTAAAAATGTCGCTATTGTTTCGATGAAAGATAAAGGCGCTTCGAGCAAAAATTCGCCAGCAGTGGGAGGCGTCGGAGTAGGGCATAAACAATGAACAGCCAACAAGCTAAACGATCACTATTAGGCTTGCTTATTTCTCTATTAATTCATGGTGCCATTGTAGGCGCATTGCTTTGGAACTGGCATAAGCCAAGTGAAGCCGCAAGTAATGCTACAGGTGAAACATCTACAACGATTTCGATGGAAATGATTCAAGGAATGCGAGTAGAAGAACCAGCTCCGGAGCCAGAACCTGAACCTCAACAGGCAGAACCAGAACCTGAAAAGCAAGAAGTCGTCGCAGATCCAACGAAGAAACCAGAGCCTGAGAAGAAAAAAGAACCTGAGAAAAAGCCAGAAAAACCAATAGAAAAACCGAAACCAAAACCGAAAGAGAAGCCAAAGGAAAAACCTAAAAATGAGGTAAAAGCAGAGAAAGCGGTAGAAATGCCGAAGAGCTTACCGATTGGCGATAAGAATATTAATTCAACGGCTACGGCAAATTCTAAAGCAACGACCACAGGTCAACCTGGTACAAATGGCGTTCAAGGTGGCTCAGGTACCAATACGGATGAGCTAAATGCTTACCGTGCGGCTATTCGACGTGAAATTGAACGGCACAAACGCTATCCTGCTCGTGCGAAGATGATGCGTAAACAAGGTGTTGTGAGCGTGAGTTTTAGCGTAGGGGCAGATGGTTCCTTATCAGGAGAACGAGTAACGAATTCCTCTGGAGATGAAAGCTTAGACAACGCAGCACTGGAAGCGGTGAGAAGTGCAAGACCTGTTGGCCCAAAACCAGCTGGATTTACCTCTTCAGTCAGTGTACCGATTAGCTTCACCATTCAATAGATAAATAAAAAGGCGAACATCATGTTCGCCTTTCTTTTTGCTAATCTTAATTAGCCCATACCGTATTTTTTCAATTTCTTACGCAATGTACCACGGTTAATGCCGAGCATGTTTGCTGCACGGGTTTGGTTACCGCGGGTGTATTGCATAATCATATCTAACATCGGGTGTTCAACTTCCGCTAATACTAATTCGTAAAGATCATTCACATCTTGACCATCTAATTGTGATAAGTAATTGCGTAAAGCTTGTTTTACTGAATCACGTAATGGTTTGTTTGTTACTTGTGATTGAGAGTTTAAAACTGAAACGGTTAACGCTTCAGACGGACTACGTTGTTGTTCTAACATTTTTCTTTATCCAAAATTGAATTTAAAAAATCTTCCAGCACAATTAACTGCTCTTTCGGTTCATTAATTGCGTTAAAAGTCTGTCTAAAAACGGAATCGGGTTGAATTCCCTGTAAATACCAAGCCACGTGCTTACGGGCTATTCGATAGCCTTTTTGCTCGCCATAGAACTGATGGAGTTCCTGAATATGATGCAAAATATGACCGCACTTTTCACGCAAACTTGGAGTTTGAATTATCGAATCATGTTCAACTAAGGCCTCGACGGCTTGAAAAAGCCATGGATTGCCTAGTGCGGCACGACCGATCATTATTGCATCGGCACCTGTGTACTCAAGTACCTTTTTCGCTTTCGAGGCAGAATCAATATCACCATTCGCAATGACTGGAATTGAAATTGATTGTTTGACTGCTCGAATATTGTCGTATTCCGCTTCCCCTTCAAATAAACATTCTTTCGTCCGCCCGTGAATGGTTAAAGCTTGAATACCAGATTGTTCTGCAATTTTGCCGATTTGCACACAGTTTCGGTTTGCCTTATCCCAACCTGTGCGAATTTTTAACGTCACAGGCACATCAACGGCATTCACCACTTCTTTTAAAATTTTTTCCACTAAATCAGGAAATTGAAGCAGTGCAGAGCCCGCTAATTTTCGATTTACTTTCTTTGCGGGACAGCCCATATTGATGTCGATAATTTCAGCACCATAGGCTACATTAATTGCTGCAGCTTGGGCCATTTCTAAAGGATCAGAACCTGCGATTTGCACCGCATTTAATCCCAACTCTTCACTATGTGCTAAACGAAGTTTCGATTTCTCTGTATGCCAAACTTGTGGATTAGTGGACATCATCTCTGAAAACGTTAATCCTGCACCATAATGGGCACATAAACGTCGAAAGGGCTGATCCGTGATACCTGCCATGGGTGCCAATAAAATACGATTTTTTAATTCGTAAGAACCAATTCGCATTTTATGTTATCCCCAATTACAAGTCCTATCTCCAGCAAGTCAGGCCACAATAGCAACCGACAAGGGGTGCTATATTACGCATTTTTCTTTTTTTTGCAAAGTGAATTTTGTTCAAAAAATGCACTTTTTTTAATTGACAAAAAGAAATTAAGCCGATTTTAATTTACCTGTAATACGGCACCATTCCTCTTTCACTGCAACAGGATCTAAATCAAATGATTGTGTATAAGCATCACATACCGATTGTGCTTGTGTTTCTAAAATACCAGATAATCCTAGATCTCCGCCCTCTTTCACTAATTGAGAAATAATTGGGTAAAGTTCTTTTAATGGCCCAGCAAGAATATTCGCCACGACGACATCTGCTTTTAAATCGGCAGGTTTATCATCGGATAAGAAAAGCTGAAGACGATTTGCCACCCCATTTTGTTTCGCATTATTACGACTTGCGAGAATCGCCTGTGGATCGATATCAATACCAATCGCATTTTTTGCGCCTAATTTAAGAGCCGCAATAGCAAGAATTCCTGACCCACAACCAAAATCGATGACAGTTTTGCCTGTTAAATCTAAACCATCTAACCACTCTAAACAAAGTGCAGTTGTCGGGTGGGTACCTGTCCCAAAAGCTAAACCAGGATCAAGCATCACATTCACCGCATTTTGATCTGGCACTTCACGCCAGCTTGGGCAAATCCATAAACGTTGACCAAATTGCATTGGGTGGAAGTTATCCATCCATTCCCGTTCCCAGTCTTTATCCTCGATTTGCTCAATTTTGTAAGCGGTATGTTCATCTAAATGATGTGCTTGTT
>CAUGKJ010000113.1 GCA_959600045.1 uncultured Haemophilus sp. | reverse complement strand
GCCATCAACATCATTAAGTTAAGCATTCTTTCAAAATACGCACGACTCTTTAGTAATGCTTTTAACTTCTCAATGGTTTGAGCATTATCTGTTGTTTCACTATGAAAGGTAATCAAGCGTTTTATTTCATTAAGGAAAAATTGATTACTTGCTAATAACTCAGCTGATTGACTTCCTTCCAGTTTTTCAAACAAGGTTTTGTTGTCATCATAATAATGATAAAGATTGAAAAATGCGCCCACACGTTCAACGGTTTTCATAAAATCGAAAGCAAACACATCTGTTGGGAATGAAAGGGTTTCTTCAATTAATTGCTGTTCCATTTTCATGACAGCACTTAATTTCTGGCGAGAATCTACCGCACTTCCCTCTCTTTCCTCTTTTAAGAAATCACGCCATTTATTTAACCAATCAATTAAAAGAGGTTTGCTACCTAATTGATAGCCACGTTTTGCTTTGCTTGCTGAACTAAAATAAACATCCTGTTCAAAAGGTAAAAGTGAGACAAAATGGAAAAGATCTGAAACAAGCCCTTCTTTTAATTCAAATTCAATTTCACAGATAGGCTGTGTTTTCTCCCCAGACAAAATTTTCCCTTGATCAAAAGCTACTTCAATTTTTGATGCTCCAAACGCAATTAACCAAAAAGTGCGGTTAAAATCTGTTGAGAAAATCGGTTGCAATGTAGCGGAAGGTAAGTTTTCAAATGGATACAATGAGGTTAATTGTTCCGTTGTGGGTACGGAATTATCTGGTATAGATAAATTGTATTCTGGACGGCTATGCAATCCGCCGATTACTTTTCCGTCTGTTTTTAAGGTGAGGGTGAAATCATTATTTTCCTGACGAATACGCAATCCCATTTTTTGTTTAGCTAAGAAATGGTCGGGATAATCAAAATAGGTATTTCCCAGAAAGACTGTATTTTGTTCTAAGATTTTGAATTGATTGAGATGTGTTTTTAAGGTATCGAAAGCATCAGAGGTAACTGCAAGCTTTAATTCAACTTCATTACTCATTTTATTTTTCCTTATTAATTTTAACTGTTTAAATATACAGATAATTTTATACAAATCAAGATCTTTTTCGTGTATTTCCTTATAAAATCAGGTAATATGCAACCGAAATTTTAACCCTTGTTATGGAGTAAAACACCTATGGCAATGAATAATATTCTCGGATTATTTGCCCATTCTCCTTTAAAACCACTGCAGAAACATTCTGACAAAGTGACTGAATGTTGTGATTTATTAATTCCATTCTTCCAACATACCTTTGTAAAACAATGGGATGATGCAGAGAAAACACGTCTAGATATTTCTCAATGTGAACGTGAAGCAGATAGTTTAAAACGCGAAATCCGTTTGAAATTGCCTCGCGGTTTATTTTTACCCATTGATCGTACCGATTTACTCGAATTAGTCACCCAACAAGACAAATTGGCTAACTATGCTAAAGATATTGCTGGCCGTATGATCGGTCGCCAATTTGGTATTCCTGAAGAAATGCAGGAAGAATTTTTACATTATGTTCAACGTAGTTTAGATTCTATTCATCAAGCTCATTTAGTGATTGAAGAAATGGATAAACTACTTGAAACCGGTTTTAAAGGCCGTGAATTAAATTTAGTGAACCATATGATTCAAGAGCTAGACAGCATTGAAGATGATACGGATCAAATGCAAATTAAATTGCGCAAAATGCTCTACACGATTGAAAGTCGTTATAACCCTATTGATGTGATGTTCTTATATAAAATCATCGAATGGGTAGGCGTATTGGCCGATCAAGCTCAACGTGTTGGATCTCGCATTGAATTGATGCTAGCCCGTTCCTAATTTTGACGACATTAACTACAACATAGGAAATCACTATGGAAATTATTAATGCATACGGTTCGTGGTTAGTCTTAATTACCGCGGTATTCGGTTTTTTTATGGCATTTGGTATTGGTGCCAACGACGTATCAAACTCAATGGGCACCTCAGTTGGCTCTGGGACCATTACAGCCAAACAAGCAATCATTATTGCCCTCATTTTTGAATCTGCCGGCGCGTATTTAGCTGGTGGTGAAGTAACAGAAACCATCAAAAGTGGTGTAATCGATCCCACTCAATTTGTCGAGATGCCTGATGTATTGGCATTAGGGATGCTTTCTGCTCTCTTTGCATCCGGTGCTTGGTTGTTTATCGCCACCAAAATGGGCTGGCCCGTTTCAGGTACTCACACCATCATCGGAGCTTTAATTGGTTTTGCTTGTATTACAATTGGTCCAAGTTCTGTTGACTGGTCTACCATCGGTGGGATTGTGGGAAGCTGGTTTATCACCCCCGTGATCGCAGGACTTTTAGCTTATATCATCTTTGCAAGTATCCAGAAACTCATTTTCGATACCGAAGAACCGCTGAAAAACGCACAAAAATATGGGCCTTACTACATGGCGATTACCGTATTCGTACTTTGTATCGTTACCATGGCAAAAGGGTTGAAACACGTTGGTTTAAATCTTTCTAACAATGAAACACTCGTTATTTCACTGCTTATCAGCGTTGTTGGTATGATTTTCTGTCATTTTTACTTCCGCAGTAACACCTTTACAGCAAAAGCAAGAAAAGGATCGTTCGGATCAGTAGAAAAGATTTTTAGTATCTTAATGCTTCTAACCGCTTGTGCGATGGCATTTGCACATGGGTCTAATGACGTAGCTAACGCAATTGGTCCGCTTTCTTCTGTAGTATCAATCGTGCAAAATGGCGGGAAAATCCTGAGTGGTGGTGATTTAGCTTGGTGGATTTTACCTTTAGGGGCATTAGGTATCGCCGTTGGTCTTATCGCAATGGGACAAAAAGTGATGGCAACCGTAGGATCAGGTATTACCGATTTAACCCCTAGCCGTGGTTTTGCTGCACAATTTGCAACTGCGATGACTGTTGTTGTGGCATCAGGTACCGGTTTACCTATCTCCACTACACAAACTTTAGTGGGGGCAATCTTAGGTATCGGTTTCGCACGTGGTATTGCGGCGCTTAACTTAACGGTTATCCGTAACATCATTAGTTCATGGGTTGTAACGTTACCTGCTGGTGCATTCTTTGCGATTGTGATTTTCTACATCCTTCGCGCGATTTTCCACTAGTATAATTATTAAAAGTGCGGTTATGTTTCATTTCATTTTCCGACCGCACTTTCTTCATGAATCTAGGAAGTATTATGTCAAAAGTGAGTAAACTTTTATTTTCTTGTGTCCTATTGGGCTCAACCATTGGAACAGTACAGGCTGAAACGCAATATGTGACAGAAAATCTGAATACATATTTACTCCGTGGTGCAGGTGATCAATTTAAGATCGCAGGTGCTATCCAATCTGGCGAAGCGGTAACCGTCTTGGAACAACAAGGAAAATACACCCTGATTCGTGATAATAAAAATCGCGAAGCTTGGATTTTAACCTCTGAACTAAGTTCTACACCAAGTAGCCGTGAAGAAAATCCAAAATTAAAAGCACAGGTACAAGAGTTAACATTAAAGCTGAATCGCGTCGATTCAGATTGGCAACAACGTACAAACGAAATTCAACGCCGTAGTAAACAAGCGGAACAACAAAGCAGTGAATTACTTGAGCAAAATTCACAACTTAAACGTGAATTAGAAATGACGAAAAATAAAAATCGTGATTTAGAAGCAATGCTTGATGCGAATAAACGCGAAATTGCGATCCAATGGTTTATTTATGGCGGCTCGGTATTAGGCGTAGGTTTATTAATCGGTCTCGTGTTACCTCACATTTTACCTAGACGTAAACGCCGTGATAGCTGGTAATGATTCATCATTGAGGTAGGCATTTGCCTACCTTTTCTTTATATTTTGACGGGAGAGCAAAATGGAAATTTATCTTGTCGGCGGTGCAGTACGTGATCAACTTTTAGGTTTGCCGATTAAAGATCGTGACTGGGTTGTCGTGGGCGCTACACCAGAAATGTTGTTAGCTCAAGGTTACCAACAAGTTGGCAAAGACTTCCCCGTTTTTCTTAATCCTGAAAACCATGAAGAATATGCACTTGCTCGTACAGAACGAAAATCAGGTAAAGGTTACACCGGATTTATTTGTGATTTTTCAGATGAGATTACGCTTGAACAAGATTTAATTCGTCGAGATCTCACCATTAATGCGCTTGCCCAAGACAAAGATGGCAAGCTCCACGATCCTTATCATGGTGTAGAGGATATTCATCAACGTATTTTACGTCATATCTCACCTGCTTTTGCTGAAGATCCACTGCGTGTATTACGTGTTGCACGCTTTGCGGCTCGCTTTCATCATTTAGGTTTTTCTATTGCCGAAGAAACCCTTAAATT
>CAUGKJ010000112.1 GCA_959600045.1 uncultured Haemophilus sp. | reverse complement strand
ATTTTTTACCGCACTTTTTACTTGTTCTTTGATTCTTACTAAATCAAACGGCTACCAAAATAGCCAATCGTGAGCAGAATGATACCTGAAATTGCGTAAATAATCATCCTTTTTCCACGCCAGCCTAGTCGCCAATGACCAAAACAAGCAATACCAAAACTAATCCAAGCAAGGAAAGAGAAAATCGCTTTGTGCAGATTTTCTAAAGTCACCGCTTGTAATACATGATAAGTACCCGAAATTAAAGTCAGAGTGAGTAATACTTCACCCATCGCAAATAAACAGAAGAAATGACGTTCTACTGCCATCAATGGCGGAATTGCTGGCGAAAATTGAATTTTACGTTTTTTCAAATTACGGTCTAACCAGACCAACTGAATCACATAAAGCGTTGCAATAAAACAAACTGCATAGGTAAACAGCGACAAACCGATATGGAACAGCATCAATGTATTTTGATTAAGCATCTGAATGATATGGCTTGATAAGAATGTCGCAAAGATCAAGCTAATGATCGAAAACGCATACACGATAGGTAAAACAAACCACATCGTGGAAACCAGAAACATAGAAAGCGTCGCTAAGGCAGCAATAATTACACTCATTAAGGAAGCGATTTCCATTAGCGTAAAACTCTGCCCTGAGGCCAAATCCTCTAACAAAGGGAAAGTGCTGACAGCATGCAGAATAATTGCAGCAAGTGCGGTCAGAAAAAATGGAGTTTTTCTTCGACTCAACTTCCCTTCTGATGAGTTCATCAAAAATGGAGAGATCAGCAATAGACTAAGAATATAAAAAATAATCGAAAAAAGGGCAAACCACATAATGCGTTCTCTTTACTAGGAATTATTCTTATTTTAACGGATCTTTTCTCTAGATCGCCATAATTTTATTTGAAATGATGAAAAACGCCCAAATTTCGGTATAATCACGGCAATTTTTTAAGAAAAAACAGGATTTAAAATGTTTGAGAATTTATCGGATCGCCTTTCTAAAACGCTACGCAACATTAGCGGTAAAGGTCGCTTAACTGAAGATAATATTAAAGAAACCCTACGCGAAGTGCGTATGGCATTGTTAGAAGCTGACGTTGCGTTGCCTGTCGTACGTGAATTTATCGCCAAAGTAAAAGAAAGCGCATTAGGCGAAGAAGTCAATAAAAGCTTAACACCAGGCCAAGAGTTCTTAAAAATTGTTCAACGTGAACTCGAAAAAGCCATGGGGGAAGCCAATGAAAGCTTAAACCTGGCGACACAACCACCTGCAGTTATTTTAATGGCGGGTTTACAAGGTGCGGGTAAAACCACCAGCGTGGGTAAATTAGCGAAATTCTTACGCGAACGTCATAAAAAGAAAGTGCTCGTGGTATCTGCTGACGTATATCGTCCAGCTGCGATCAAACAGCTTGAGACCTTAGCACAATCTGTTGGCGTGGACTTCTTCCCATCTGATGTCAAACAAAAACCGGTAGATATTGCAAAAGCGGCACTTGCTGACGCTAAACTCAAATTTTACGATGTATTAATCGTAGATACCGCGGGTCGCTTACACGTTGATAGCGAGATGATGGATGAAATCAAGCAAGTTCATGCGACATTAAATCCAATTGAGACGCTTTTCACGGTTGATGCGATGACTGGTCAAGATGCGGCAAATACTGCAAAAGCCTTCAATGAAGCTTTGCCACTTACCGGGGTTATCTTAACCAAAGTGGATGGTGATGCGCGTGGCGGTGCAGCTTTATCTATCCGTCAAATCACAGGCAAACCGATTAAATTCCTTGGTGTGGGTGAAAAAACAGAAGCCCTCGAGCCATTCCATCCTGATCGTGTAGCATCCCGTATTTTAGGCATGGGCGATGTGCTTTCCCTTATCGAAGATCTGGAACGTTCAGTCGATCGCGAAAAAGCGGAAAAAATGGCGCAAAAATTCAAGAAAGGCGATGATTTCACCTTAGACGATTTCCGTGAACAGCTTCGCGAAATGAAAAAAATGGGTGGCATGATGTCGATGCTTGAAAAATTACCGGGTGCGAAAAACTTACCGGATCATGTCAAAAATCAAGTAGATGACAAAATGTTCATCAAAATGGAAGCCATCATTAATTCCATGACCTTAAAAGAACGTGCCAATCCAGATATTATCAAAGGATCTCGCCGTCGTCGTATTGCATTAGGTTCTGGCACTCAAGTTCAAGATGTGAATAAGTTGCTGAAACAATTTGACGAAATGCAACGCATGATGAAGAAAATGCGCAAAGGTGGAATGGCGAAAATGATGCGTGGCATGCAAGGCTTAATGGGCGGAGGCGGCTTAGGTGGCCTTGGTGGTTTAGGCGGTATGTTTAAACGTTAATTCCTTCTTCAAATAAAGTGCGGTCAAAAATCAATAGGTTTTTGACCGTATTTTTTATCTTTTTATTCAGCATTTCCTATTACCTGATTAAATTACTCAGTTTTAGGTAATATTTTCATCAATCGATAGCCGATATAATTGCTCAAGTATTTTACTTGGCGTAAAATCTAGGTCCTGATGATTATCTACGACATTTAATCATCAGGAAGTGATATTTTCTAATAATCTAGGAGTGATAAAATGGGACAGTATAAAAAGTTCTGGTACCTATTAGTCGCCGTATTGATTGGAGCCTTCTCCATCCTCGGTTACTATGGGTTCGAAGTTTATCGTGAAGCACCACCGATTCCGCAACAATATGTTTCTGAATCTGGCGAAAAAGTGATTACTCACGATGATATTTTACATGGTCAAACCGCTTGGCAAACCACTGGTGGTATGCAAGTGGGGTCTGTTTGGGGACACGGTGCATACCAAGCACCAGACTGGACGGCAGATTGGCTTCACCGTGAATTAACTAACTGGTTGGATATTACAGCGAATCAAGAATTTGGTAAAAACTTCGCTGATTTAAATGATGAACAACAAACGTTATTAAAAGCGCGTCTAACCAAAGAATATCGTGGTAGCAAAGTTGAAAACGGTACCGTTGTGCTTTCAAACACCCGTTTAGCGGCAATGGAAAAAACAGCACAATACTACATCTCTTTATATGGTGATGATCCTGCAACCAAAGTGACCCGTGAACACTTTGCGATGAAGGATAATACCCTTCCTGATTTACAAGCTCGTAAAGACTTAGCTAAATTCTTCTTCTGGACCGCATGGACTGCATCTGCTGAACGTCCAAATACTCACGCAAGTTACACCAACAACTGGCCACATGAGCCGTTAATTAATAACGTGCCAACACCAGAAAACGTCATTTGGTCTATTGCGAGTGTGGTATTCCTCATCGCAGGTATTGGTTTCGTAGTATGGATTTGGTCATTCAAAAAACGTGAAGATGAAAAAGAACCACCAACACCTGAGTTCGATCCACTCACAAAATTACAACTTACCCCTTCTCAACGTTCATTAGGTAAATACCTCTTCACTGTGCTTGCACTTTTCCTCTTGCAAGTCACATTAGGTGCCGTTGTTGCACACTACACGGTTGAAGGTCAAGAGTTCTATGGTATTGATATTTCTCAATACTTCCCATATTCATTAGTACGTACATGGCATATTCAAGCAGCCTTATTCTGGATTGCAATGGCATTCTTAGCGGGTGGTTTATTCCTCGCACCAATCATTAATGGCGGTAAAGATCCGAAATTCCAAAAATTGGGTGTGGATGTTCTATACTGGGCATTAGTGGTATTAGTCGTCGGTTCATTCACTGGTAGCTACTTAGCGATTGCGCATATTCTTCCAGAAGAATGGAGCTTCATGTTCGGTCACCAAGGCTATGAATTCATTGACTTAGGTCGTTTCTGGCAAGCAGTGAAATTCGCAGGCATTTTATTCTGGTTAGTCTTAATGCTTCGCGGTACAGTGAACGCATTCAAACAACCAGGTGACAAAAACTTATTGGCATTATTCTTCGCTTCCGTAATTGCAATTGGTTTATTCTATGGCCCTGCATTATTCTATGGCGAACACACTCACATTTCTGTGATGGAATACTGGCGTTGGTGGGTAGTTCACCTATGGGTAGAAGGCTTCTTTGAAGTATTCTCTGTAGCAGCGCTATCATTCATCTTCGTAAGTTTAGGTTTAGTTTCACGTCGTACAGCGACTGTGGCAACCATTACTGAAGCGGCATTATTCTTAATCGGTGGTATCCCAGGTACTTTCCACCACTTATACTTCGCAGGTGCAACCACACCAATTATCGCAGTAGGTGCATCATTCTCTGCGCTTGAAGTAGTTCCATTAGTGTTATTAGGTCATGAAGCTTGGGAACACTGGGCGATGCAACAAAAAACACCTTGGATGGACCGCTTAAAATGGCCTCTTTACT
>CAUGKJ010000111.1 GCA_959600045.1 uncultured Haemophilus sp. | reverse complement strand
GGTGAAGTCGGTTGCAGCAATACAAAATAATCATAATCAACATGACTATATCGATTCAATACATCTTCAATTACGACAAAAGAACTTGCTTTATCTGAGGATAGCTCGGCAGAACGTTTGATAAATTCAATCGGATAATGAGAAAGCAAATCAATATATTCTTGAGAATCTGTACTTACGATAATCTTTTCAAACTCTCTACTTTCTAATGCAGCCTCAATACTATAAGCCATTAGTGGTTTACCATTTGCAAATAAAACATTTTTATTAGGTAACCCTTTTGAGCCTGATCTCGCTGTAATAATTGCAATTTTCTTCATAATTTTAACCGCTCTTATTCTTGATTTGAGAAACGACTATCTTGAATTAATTGATCTTCTTCAAAATCCATTTCCGCATCTTTACCTAAAATATCATACCAACACATCGGACTAATACCATTTCCTGGACGTTTAGTGGTCAAATTCTCAGTTGTATAGATTTCGCCTTTTTTAATTGGGCGAGCTGCAATAATGGATTTACGAGCAACAATTTTGTTTTTGGCTTCAGAAACAGTAACAATTTTTTCAGAAGAACCTAATGATTTTTCGACTGCTCGAATTCCTTCGCAAAGCAATTTCAATTCCTCTGGTGTCACAGATGCTTTATGATCTGGACCTTCAAAATTTTTATCTAACGTAAAATGTTTTTCAATGAAAGTAATACCATACGGTACAGCAGCAAGCCCTGCAAAATAACCTACAGAATGATCTGAAAAACCCAAATTATAATCAGAAAATAATGTTTTTAACTGATAAAACGCATTTAAATTTACATCTTCATAAGGGGTTGGGTATTCGGTATTGCAGTGAAGAATAGTAATATCTTCTTTCTTCATACCATTTTTTTCTAATACAGATAAGGCATCTTTGATCTCTTCAATAGTCGCCATTCCTGTTGAAATTACCACGCTTTTTCCTTCAATCGGCAAACTAGCAATTTTCTCTAAGTAAGGTAAATTAGTTAGTTCGCCAGATGGAATCTTCCATACTTTTTGCTTTTCACTAGCAAGAAAATCAATAGATTCCATATCAAATGGCGTAGAAAACACTTCTAGCCCTAAAGAACGCGCATAAGCCTCTAATTTACGAAATTCATCATAAGAAAGCTCTAGTTTACGAGTCATTTCAAGTTGACTATCTGCAGTACCTGTAGTTACTTTTTGGTATTCTGCTTTCGGAGCATATTTTGAAATCAGTTTATCTGCTTTAAATGTTTGAAATTTAACTGCATCAACACCGCATTCCTTTGCAACATCTATCATTTTCTTTGCTAGCTCAGGATTTCCATTATGATTACAACCAATTTCAGCAACAATAAATACTTGATTCATTTTTATTCTACTTCCTTAATAAATTTTGCTGGAACACCAGCAACAATAGTACGAGGTTTTACGTTACGAATTACAACTGCACCTGCACCAACTACAGCACTTTCCCCAATTCTCAGTTGGCCAGCGATCACCGATGAGCTTCCAATAAAACAATAATTTTCAATTATAACATCACCATTTAAGGTACTATTTGTAGAAATATTGCTGTGATCACCTATACAACAACCATGCTCAACTAATGATTTAGTATTTATAATAACATTATCTCCAATAGTAACGCCGCTATTTACTATGGCCATTTTCCCTACAAAAACCCCTCTACCTAGAGAAGAGTTGTTAGATATGACTGCTGTTTTATCAATGATGTTAATAACATCAGATTGATATTTCATGAGCTTTAAATATTTATCTAGGCGATAAGCATTATTTCCGATACTTATAAAAAAACTGTAATGCTCCCTTTCTTGGAAATCATCAATTGTTTTAGCAAGAATTGGATAACCTAAATGAGTCGTTCCTTCTGGTTTAAAATTATCAATGAACCCACAAAATTCATATTTTGATAAATCTAAAGAATCCAGTACAGATTTTGCATAGCCACCTGCACCGATAAAAATGACCTTCTTCTTCATGATTAACTTTTTTTAGTATTTTGAATCAATGAACCTAATAAAATAAAAAAACTAGAAATTATCAAACCAATAATAAACCCAATTACGATAATTAATCCTTTTTGTGGCTTATCTTTAATCACTGGATAGTCTGGCTCACTTAAATAATAATATCCGCTAACAGTATTTTCTTTCTCTACTTTTTTCTCTAATACATTTAATAAGTTAGCTTGTTTTTCAATATTATAATAATTCAGCGGATAGACTAAAGGCGCATTTCTTAAGGTATTAACTTGAGCTTGCAAATACTGTTCCCCAAGCATAAATAAATATGTACCATCACTCAACTTTGAGTCAGTAGATGGCACTCGTGCATCACCGAGAGAAACTTCTAGTAAACTTATATTTCCACTTAACGACTTGGAATAATCTTTAATCCCTGCTGATTTAGCAATATCTAAAGCTGTTGTAAGATTTTCTAATTGAATTTGGCGAGCATTTTCAGCATCCTGCTTAATCTTGTTCTTTTGTATTTCTAAACCACTACGTACTACACTAATATCAGCTAGAAAATCTTTTTTATTTTGAACAAGCACCCATTGGTTTACAAATTGAATATAGTCTAATAATACATCCTGCGCTTCTTTTGGTGTCTCAGCAGCAAAACTAACATTCACACCAATTGCATTTGGATCTTTTTTAGGATCTGGTACGGTAACAATCAAATTTTTATCGACCAAATTAGATAACAGTTTTAGTTTAGCTTCTTCGGAATTGACATTCTTAGCGGCATAAGTGTCAAACCATTTTGATTGAGAAAAGAATGCCTCTTTCAAACTACGTGAAAATAAAGCCGTTTTAAAGTCATTAAATACTGATTCTGAAACTTTATCTTGTGAAAAATCTTTAATCTCCAGAATAGATGCATATTCACCGCGAAATAACAAATAATCACCTAGATTAGCCACCTTGGGTGCAACTACTATTGATTTAGATGTCCATTGTTCTTTAGCCGTGAAAGCATAACCTGCCGCAATGGCGGTACAAACAAAAGCAGATAAAATAATCCATAGTTTTTTCTTCCACAGATTTTTAACTAATTCAACCAAATCAATCTCATCCGACTCATTTATTTTTTGATAACGACTATCACTCATTATTAATCCTTTCTAGTCAATTGAACATACTATAAATTCACCGCATTCTACCTGAGTTCCCCTACTCTAACAAGGGGATTAAAATAATCTTAATGAATGATGGTCAACTGTAATAACTCTATAGATTATTAATATAAATAAAAAAAAGATACCACCTAAAAAAGTGCTATCTTTTATATTTAAAAATCAATTAATTATATACTAGTTAAGCATAATACATCTCAAACTCAACCGGATGTGGTGTCATATTTAAACGTTCTACTTCTTTACGTTTAATATTAATAAATGCTTCGATAAAGTCTTTCGTAAACACACCACCTTGCGTTAAGAATTCATAGTCTTTTTCTAATGAATTCAACGCTTCTTCTAGCGAGCTCGCGACTGCTGGAATATCTTTTAATTCTTCCGGTGGAAGATCATAAAGATTTTTATCCATTGCATCGCCTGGATGAATTTTGTTCACTACGCCATCAAGACCTGCCATTAATAATGCCGCGAAAGCCAGATATGGGTTTGCCATTGGATCTGGGAAACGTGCTTCAATACGGATTGCTTTCGGACTAGTTACTGCTGGAATACGAATTGACGCAGAACGGTTACTTGCAGAGTAAGCCAATAATACTGGTGCTTCAAAACCAGGCACTAAACGTTTGTATGAGTTAGTACTTGGGTTAGTGAAAGCATTTAATGCTTTTGCATGCTTAATGATACCGCCGATGTAATAAAGTGCGGTTTCAGAAAGGCCTGCATACTTATCACCTTGGAAAATGTTTTTGCCATCTTTGCTTAATGACATATTACAGTGCATGCCTGAACCATTATCACCCGTAATTGGTTTCGGCATAAAGCAAGCGGTTTTACCGTGTTCTAATGCAACGTTTTGCACCACATATTTATAGATTTGTGTTTCATCTGCTTTTAAGGTTAAGCTGTTGAATTTCGTTGCAATTTCGTTTTGACCTGCTGTTGCCACTTCATGGTGATGAGCTTCGATGACTAAGCCCATTTCTTCTAAAATTAAACACATTTCAGAACGAATATCATGAGCTGTATCAATTGGTGCCACCGCACAATAACCACCTTTCTTCAATGGACGGTAAGCATTGTTACCACCTTCATATTTTTTGTTGGTGTTCCAAGCAGCTTCAATGTCATCAATGGCGAAAGAAGCACGGTTCATTGATACATCAAAACGCACATCATCAAATAAGAAGAACTCTGGTTCA
>CAUGKJ010000110.1 GCA_959600045.1 uncultured Haemophilus sp. | reverse complement strand
GAAGTTGAGGTGACTATTCCCGTGCCTGCAGGTTTAGATGCTGGGCAAACCTCTGTTTATTATGGTGATGAGCAAGTAGGGCTTCTTTCATCTTTAAGTGCGGACGAAAATAATGAAGAAATTTTAAAAGGCACATTATTAATCGATCCAAACCAAGCTAACCTCTTAAAAACGAATACACGTATTGTGTTAAAAAATCGTAAGTTAGATTTGGGTGATGTGGCTAATCCGAAAAAATTCTTCCGCGGAGATTATTTTGAAATTATTCCAGGTAGCGGAGAAAGCAAAACACAATTTGATGTGATTCGAGAACATGAGTTATTACTCAAAGCACCGAATACTTTGATTTTAACCTTAACCGCACCAGAAACTTATGGTATTGCTGAAGGACAATCGGTGTTTTATAACAATATTGCTATTGGTCAAATTGTGAAGCAGCACTTAAATGTTGATGGCGTCAAATTTGAAGTGGCGATTGCGGCAGAATATCGCAATCTTATTCATGAAAATACTCAATTTGTGGCAGCCTCTAATTTTGATGTAAGTTTTGGTATAGACGGATTGCGTTTTGAATCAGCAACGCCATCAAAATGGCTACAAGGTGGGGTGAGAGTATTACCTAAAAAAGGAAGTGGCGCACCGCATTCTACCTATCCACTTTATAAAGATATTAGCAGTGCAGAAACAGGTGTTACAGGCAACTTAGTGAATCCAACGATTGTGTTACATTCCACTAATTTGCCTAGTATTAGCAAAGGTTCTGTCGTGCTTTATCGTCAGTTTGAAGTGGGTAAAATTATTAACGTAAGACCAAAAGCCAATAATTTTGATATTGATGTGTATATTTATCCTGCTTATCAAGATCTTCTAACAGATAAAAGCGTATTCTGGGTTGAAAGTGCGGCACAGATTGATATTACGCCGAAAGGAATTAGTATCCAGGCTTCACCGGTTGCGCGTTCATTAAAAGGCGCAATTAGTTTTGATAATACGGGTTCAGGCAAAAATAAAACACTTTATCCAAGTGAACTTCGAGCCAAATCAGCGGGGCAAGTGATTACGTTAATAACAGATGATGCAACCGCTTTAAGTAAAGGAATGAGCTTGCGTTATCTTGGTATGAATGTTGGTGAGGTTGAGCAGATTTCCCTTGATCAAAAAACAAATCGTATCACAGCAAAAGCATTAATTAACCCAAGTTATATGGGGATGATTGCAAAAGAAGGTACGGTATTTAAAGTGATTTCCCCACAAATTTCAGCGGGTGGAATTGAAAATTTAGATAGCCTTTTACAGCCTTATATTGATATTGAATTAGGTAAAGGTCCATTAAAAACACAGTTTAATTTAGCGCAAACCGCACAGCCTCGAAATAAATACAGCAATGGCGTGCCATTTATTTTGGAAACCAGTGATGCGATGAATTTAACGGAAGGATCACCTGTGCTTTATCGCGGTGTTGAAGTGGGAACCGTTCGTAAGTTTGAATTGAATTCTTTAGGTGATCGTGTGTTGGTACATATTGCGATTACACCGAAATATCAACATTTGGTACGTAAAAATTCAGAGTTCTGGGTTTCATCGGGTTATGATTTCAACCTTGGTTGGAAAGGGGCTGAATTTAATACCGGTAGTGTACAGCAATTGTTGAAAGGCGGCATTTCGTTCTCAACTCCGTCGGGTACGATCGTTCAACCACAAGCAACGGCAAATCAGCGCTTTATGTTGCAAGTGAAGAAACCAGCTGATGCACCAACTTGGAATTCGGGTGCTTTACCGGCAAATCAATAAAACATAAAAAGAAATAACCGCACTTTTGAATCATCAAAGTGCGGTTATTTTTTTAGGTATTTTGAGTGGTGCTATTGACCCATATTTTTGACTGATTTCAAAAAGCCTTTGGCTGCCCTGAGCATGTAAAATCATATCGGACATTTCACGGAATGCACCCTTCCCGCCGCCAAGTGAAAGCACATAATCCACGGCATTTTGCACATAAGGTGCAGAGTCTGCCACAGCAAAAGAAAGGCCACAGGTTGCAAAAGCAGGGAGATCGACGCTGTCATCACCAATATAGGCAGTTTGTTCTGCGGTAACACCAGCTTGTTTCATGAGATCCAAACAAGCACTTTCTTTTTCAAGTTTGCCTAAAAAGAACAATTTAATTCCAAGATCACTAATTCGCTTACGCAAAATCGCAGAATCTCTGCCCGATAATACGGCGACTTGAATACCTGCATCCATCAACATTTTGACACCAAGTCCATCACGCACATGGAAACTTTTAATGGCTTCACCATTCGCATCGTAATGGAGTAGACCATCAGTTAATACGCCATCGACATCGGTGATGACCAATTTAATTTTCTTTAATTTTTCGTTAATCATTAGCTTGAGAACTCCACTAAGCCCACAACATTATTTTCATCATTGACCACTACAAGAGAGTGAATTTTCTTCTCTTTCATCAAGTCTTCTGCTTTCGCTAAGAATTCATTTTCATGAATCGTTTTTGGTGAAGAGGTCATCAGTTCTTTCGCGGTTTTGTTAAGGGTATCCGCACCGTTAGCCGTTAATGCTCGGCGCACATCACCATCGGTAATAATGCCTTTAAGTTGTTGGTTTTCCATCACTAATGCCACACCCATACGACCTTCATTCATAATGCTTAAACAATCAGTGAAGCTGGTCTCTGGTGTGGTAATTGGCAGGCGAGTTTGCATTTGATCTTTCACTTTGCATAACAAACGACGACCAAGACTTCCACCCGGATGGAATTTCGCAAAATCAGCTGGTTGGAAATGGCGAGCAGTAATCAATGAAACCGCAAGAGCATCGCCTAAGGCTAAAGTGACCAACGCAGAAGTGGTTGGTGCGAGATTGTTTGGACAGACTTCACGCTCTACGGTGATATCTAAAACATAATCCGCATGGCGAGCAAGTGTCGAGTTTTTATTGCTGGTTAAAGCAATAATTTTATTACCAAAGTTTTTCAAACTTGGAATGAGTTTATTTACATCATCGGTTTCACCGCTATAAGAAATCAGCATCACGATGTCGATGGGTTTTAACATACCTAAATCGCCATGAAAGGCTTCGGTCGGATGAAGGAAGAAACTTGGTGTCCCTGTAGAGGCAAAAGTCGCCACCATTTTTTTGCCAATTAGCCCTGATTTACCTATGCCTCCGATGACTAAACGACCTTCGCAAGCAAGGATAAGATCGACAACTTGAGAAAACTCATCATCCAAGCGTTGGCTTAGTTGTGTGAGCGCCTGGCTTTCAACAGAAAGGGTTTCTCGTGCGATTTGTAAATAATTCATAGGATATACTTATGATAAAAGTGCGGTTGATAATAACCGTGTTTTGTAGGGCTATTCTAACGGAAGTTATTAAAAATAAGAATGAAAATTTGACCGCCCTTTGAATTCCCCCTATACTACACCGCGAGTTGGTTAGACAATCGCTGGTTTATTGAAGCCCTTAACCGTGTTCGCACGACCTAGTGGGACAAGTAAACGAGAGGAAAGTCCGAGCTACACAGGGCAGAGTGCCGGATAACGTCCGGGCGGCGTGAGCCGACGACCAGTGCAACAGAGAGCAGACCGCCGTGAAAACGGTAAGGGTGAAAGGGTGTGGTAAGAGCACACCGTGCCGTTGGTAACAACGTGCAGCAAGGTAAACTCCACTCGTAGCAAGACCAAATAGGAACTCAATGGGTGGCCCGTCCAGAGTTCGGGTAGGTTGCTTGAGCGGCAGAGTAATTTGTCGCCTAGAGGAATGATTGTCCACGACAGAACTCGTCTTATCGACCAACTCAATAAATTCATAAAAAAATGACCGCACTTTTGTTTTTTCGTTATCCTACTCGGGATAGAATGAATAAAAGTGCGGTCATTTTCTTTTGTGTTTTACCACAAGCTCATTTGTTCTAAATGGCTTTCTTCTGGCAAAGTAACGTGTAATCCTATAAGACGAATAGACTTCCCCTGGCTACGTTGCCAAATTTGTTTCAGTAATTGCTGAAAGCTTTCTAACGATAAAGTTAAGCCTGTTTTTTCTAAGGTCGTCACCTGAAAATCTTCAAACTTTAATTTTACCCCAATTTTGCGAAAAGCGGTTAAAGGGATATTCGGCGCGCTTCGTTCAATACGACGAATAAGCTCAGCATAGAGATTATCAAGCAGCGCTATACCTTGTTCGAGATGGCTAATATTTTCGGATAAAGTGCGTTCCACGCCGATAGATTTTCGTTCTCGATGCGCTTGGATTTCACGGTCATCAATGCCATGGCTAAAATCCCAAATTCGCTTGCCCATTTTACCGAAGATATTTAACAGAATAGATTGATCAAGTTTTTGCACATCTTCGCAAGTTTCTAATCCCATTTTCAATAAACGTTCAGAGGTAACTTTGCC
>CAUGKJ010000109.1 GCA_959600045.1 uncultured Haemophilus sp. | reverse complement strand
TTAACAATTCGCTATATCATATCTGTTAAATTTTATGTCGCCCCTGCATCATTTTTTGCAGGTTTATTTCTACTCAGTACCAATCAAATTGGTGAAATTAGGGAGAAAACCAAAGCTAGTGGAAAATCTGGTTCAAAACAAGCCTATTATTGAGCTTCGTTCTATCAAAAAATCCTATGGTTCCAACACAATTATTAATGATTTCAATCTAACCATTAATAACGGCGAATTCGTCACAATTCTTGGCCCTTCAGGCTGTGGTAAAACCACAGTTTTACGTTTATTGGCGGGTTTAGAAGAATTAGATGAAGGTCATATTATTTTGGATGGTGAGGACATTACCAATGTCCCGGCAGAAAAACGCCATATCAACACTGTATTCCAAAGTTATGCGTTATTCCCGCATATGACCATTTTTGATAACGTGGCTTTTGGTTTGCGTATGCAAAAAGTGGCAGAAAGCGAAATTAAACCTCGCGTTCTGGATGCATTGCGTATGGTGCAATTAGAGGAAATGGCCGACCGTAAACCAGCTCAACTTTCTGGTGGTCAGCAACAACGTATTGCGATTGCTCGTGCGGTTGTGAATAAGCCAAAAGTGCTGCTACTTGATGAATCTTTATCGGCGCTGGATTATAAGTTACGTAAACAAATGCAAAACGAACTTAAACAATTACAGCGTCAACTTGGCATTACCTTTATTTTCGTTACTCACGATCAAGAAGAAGCGATCACCATGTCTGACCGTATCGTCTTATTGCGTAAAGGTAAAATTGCACAAGATGGTTCACCACGTGAAATCTATGAAGATCCAGCTAACTTATTCGTTGCTCGCTTCATCGGCGAAATTAACGTATTTGATGCAACTGTGATTGAACGTAAATCTGATGATGAGCTACTTGCTAATGTAGAAGGTCGTGTATGTGATATTCACACCAGTATCTCTGCTGAAAAAGGTCAAAAACTACAAGTATTGTTACGTCCTGAAGATATTGTGATTGAAGAGCTTGACGAAAATGAGCACTCAAATGCAATTATTGGTCGCATTGTGGATCGTACCTATAAAGGGATGACACTTGAGTCTACAGTCGAATTTGATCACAACGGCAAACGCGTATTAGTGAGCGAGTTCTTTAACGAAGATGATCCACATATGGATCACAGCGTTGGTCAACGTGTAGGTATTACATGGCACGAAGGTTGGGAGGTTGTACTCAACGATGAAGATAATCAATAATAAATTCCAGAAAATTACTGTTGCAATTATCTTCAGTTGGTTAATCTTCTTTGTGCTAATTCCAAACTTATTGGTTTTAACCGTAAGTTTTTTAACCCGAGATGGTAGTGACTTTTATGCTTTGCCATTTACTTTAGATAACTATGCGAACCTGTTTAATCCGCTTTATGCGCAGGTAGTGTGGAACTCATTGTATATGTCTGGCATTGCGACGATTATTTGCTTACTCATTGGCTATCCGTTTGCCTTTATGGTCAGCAAAATTAATCCGAAATATCGTCCATTTTTGTTATTTCTCGTGGTATTGCCATTCTGGACAAACTCACTTATTCGTATCTATGGAATGAAAGTCTTCCTTGGTGTGAAAGGTGTGTTAAATACCATGTTAATGGATATGGGCATTTTGAGTGAGCCTATTCGTATTTTAAATACCGAAGTAGCTGTAATCATTGGTTTAGTGTATCTCCTTTTACCATTTATGATACTTCCACTCTACTCTGCTATTGAAAAATTAGATGGACGTTTATTAGAAGCGGCAAGAGATTTAGGCGCGAATGCGGTTCAACGTTTCTTCCGTGTTATTTTGCCACTAACCATGCCAGGTATCGTAGCAGGCTGTTTATTAGTATTACTACCTGCAATGGGTATGTTCTACGTAGCTGACTTACTTGGTGGTGCGAAAGTGTTATTAGTCGGTAACGTGATTAAGAGTGAGTTCTTAATTTCTCGTAACTGGCCATTTGGTTCAGCGATCAGTATCGGTTTAACCATCTTAATGGCATTGTTGATTTTCGTTTACTATCGTGCAAATAAATTATTGAATAAGAAAGTGGAGTTAGAATAATGAGTCGTTTACTACGTAATATTTTTATGTTTGTGGTATACGCTTATTTGTATATCCCAATTATTATCTTGGTGACTAACTCCTTTAACGAGGACCGTTATGGTTTAAGTTGGAAAGGCTTTAGCTGGAACTGGTATGAACGTTTATTTAATAACGATACCTTAATCCAAGCCGCTTTCCACTCTGTCACTATCGCTTTCTTTGCCGCAACCTTAGCAACTATTGTGGGTGGTTTAACCGCGATTGCACTTTATCGCTATCGTTTCCGCGGTAAACAAGCGGTAAGCGGTATGTTATTTATCGTCATGATGTCACCAGATATCGTTATGGCGGTTTCTCTACTTGCCTTATTCATGGTTGTAGGGATTTCGCTTGGTTTCTGGTCATTATTATTGGCACACGTAACGTTCTGTTTACCTTATGTTACCGTGACGATTTTCTCTCGCTTAAATGGCTTTGATGCAAGAATGCTTGAAGCAGCAAAAGATTTAGGTGCTAGCGAAGTCACTATTTTGCGTAAAATTATCCTACCACTTGCTTTACCTGCAGTGGTATCAGGTTGGTTATTAAGCTTTACTATTTCATTAGATGATGTTGTTGTATCCTCTTTCGTAAGTGGTGTAAGCTATGAAATCCTACCGTTGCGTATCTTCTCTCTTGTTAAAACAGGGGTAACACCAGAAGTAAACGCGTTAGCAACGATTATGATTGTGCTTTCATTAGGATTAGTCATTTTAAGTCAATTAGTTACACGCAAAAATAATCATTAAACATTGATATAAAAAGGTTTCACAAATCTTTTAAGATCAAATAAAATACGCCTTGACGCACAATCAAGGCGTTTTTTATACCTGCATTAATGCAGGTGGTTTTTTACCCCTCTTTTACGGAGAACAAAGAAAAATGAAAAAATTTGCAGGTTTGCTTACTGCCGGTTTAGTTGCCGCTACATTAACTGCTTGTAACGACAAAGAAGCCAAGTCTGATGCAACAAAAGCACAGGCTCCAGCAAATGATACTGTGTACTTATATACTTGGACTGAATACGTACCAGATGGTCTTTTAGATGACTTCACAAAAGAAACTGGTATCAAAGTTATCGTGGCAAGTCTTGAATCCAATGAGACGATGTATGCCAAAATGAAAACCCAAGGTGATGCGGGCGGTTATGATGTTATTGCACCATCTAACTACTTCGTATCTAAAATGGCACGCGAAGGCATGCTACAAGAATTAGATCACAGTAAATTACCTGTTATCAAAGAATTAGACCCTGATTGGCTCAACAAACCTTATGACAAAGGCAATAAATACTCACTTCCTCAGTTGTTAGGTGCGCCAGGTATTGCATTTAATACCAATACCTATAAAGGTTCTGACTTCACTTCTTGGGGTGATTTCTGGAAACCTGAATATGCAAACAAAATCCAATTATTGGATGATGCGCGTGAAGTATTCAACATTGCGTTATTAAAAATTGGTCAAGATCCAAACACCAAAGATCCAGCAATTATCAAGCAAGCTTATGAAGAGTTATTGAAATTACGTCCAAACGTACTTTCTTTCAATTCTGATAACCCTGCAAACTCTTTCATCTCTGGTGAAGTAGAATTAGGTCAGTTATGGAATGGTTCTGTACGTATCGCGAAAAAAGAACAAGCGCCATTAAATATGGTGTTCCCAAAAGAAGGTCCTGTTCTTTGGGTTGATACTTTAGCGATTCCTAAAACCTCTAAAAACCCTGATGGTGCTCACAAGTTAATTAACTACTTGTTAGGTGCAAAAGCA
This sequence comes from uncultured Haemophilus sp., assembly GCA_959600045.1. Taxonomy (GTDB): domain Bacteria; phylum Pseudomonadota; class Gammaproteobacteria; order Enterobacterales; family Pasteurellaceae; genus Haemophilus_D. The sequence goes on along the minus strand of CAUGKJ010000109.1, from coordinate 557 downwards.
GCGGAAAAATTGACTTTAGCGATCGGTTACCCAACAGCTAACCTTGAAGCGAAAAAAGTGCTTCCAAAAGAAATCACTGAAGATCCATCTATTTATCCAACAGCTGAAATCCTTCAAAAAAGCCACTGGCAAGATGATGTAGGTGATGCGATTCAATATTACGAACAGTATTACCAAGAATTAAAAGCAGCAAAATAATGCGTTTTTAAGTAATAACAAAAAGTGCGGTCAAATTGGGCCGCACTTTTTTATATTTATCATTTTAGAAAAAACTATTTATAGCGTTTTTTTGACGCGTTTTTATCTTGCTCTTGTAAGCGCTCAATCTTTTCTTTAATTTGAATTTCCATCCCTCGATTAGTTGGGAAATAATACTGGGTATCTTTCAGTTCTGGTGGGAAGTAATTTTCTCCAGCAGCATAAGCATTTGGCTCATCATGTGCATAACGATATTCAGTACCATAGCCTAATTCTTTCATTAAAGCCGTTGGCGCATTACGTAAATGAGGTGGCACATCGAAATCAGGAAAATCTTTTGCATGTTGTTTGGCTGCATT
>CAUGKJ010000108.1 GCA_959600045.1 uncultured Haemophilus sp. | reverse complement strand
AAAGGGGATGTTTAACAGAAGTATAAAATTAGTTGAAATATTTCTAGTTAATATAATTAATAAGAACATACATTTATAACTAGAAAGGAATAAAATGAATATTTCGACATTATTAGATGAAGATGAGTTGTCTAATCTTCAACAGAAATTTTATAGTTATTTTGGAACAGGATATGATTTTGAATCTTTTCTAAAAGAGTATTTAATTAAAATGGGATTAGATGAAGTTGAAGTAACTCAAAAATCTAAAGATGGCGGTGTTGATCTTACTGCTATTCGGAAGGGTGTTGGGGACTTTAGTGAGATTGATACAGTAAATTATTTTATTCAGGCTAAAAGATATGCTTTAAAAAATAAAATTGGTGTTAAAACAATAAGAGAGCTAAAAGGAACAATTCCTTTTGGTTATAAAGGAATGTTGATTTGTACTTCTGATTTTACGGATGAAGCTAAAAAAGAAGCTGTAAATGATCCATCTAAACCAGTAGTACTTATAAGTGGAAAAGCTTTAATACAAAGTTGTATTGATAATGGAATAGGATTTACATTTAAGCCTATTTTTAGTCAACAGCAAATGGATCAATTTTTAAGTAAAAATAAAGTATTTAATCTAGATTTAGATAAAACTAATCTTATTCAGGATAATGAAAATTATATAGAAAAAACGATAACCTCAAATGATATTAGAGCTAGAATTATTTCTATTCCTTCATCAATTCTTAAATTGTTACCAGAATCAATGAAAAAGGTAAAAGTTCTATTTAATAATAGTAAGACATATACTCTAAATATAGATAAAAGTAGACGTTATCTTGGTGGAGTGACAGAAATATTAAGAGAGCATAACCTATTATCTGTAGATAATGTGATTATTCCTAAAAATGCTAAATGGCATTTTAATGAAATGACTAATGAAATTAAAATAATTATTGAAAATTAAAGAGAAATCTGAAATGCAAGAAAATTTCCTAGTAGAAATCGGCACTGAAGAGCTGCCACCAAAAGCTCTCAAAACATTAGCGATCTCTTTTGCGGATAACGTTGAAGCAGAGTTAAACCAAGCAGGCTTATCATTCGACAAAATCGAATGGTTTGCGGCGCCACGTCGTTTAGCGGTGAAAGTGTTGAACTTAGCCACACAACAGCCAAGCAAAGAAATCGAAAAACGTGGTCCGGCAGTGTCAGCTGCCTTTGATGCAGAAGGTAAACCAACTAAAGCGGCAGAAGGCTGGGCGCGTGGTTGTGGAATTACCGTTGATCAAGCAGAACGTATTGCGACCGATAAAGGTGAATGGTTAGTTCATTGTGCGAAAATTGAAGGTCAACCGACCAAAAACTTGCTTAACGGTATCGTGGCAAATGCGTTGGCGAAATTGCCAATTCCAAAACCAATGCGTTGGGCTGATAAAACCGTGCAATTTATCCGTCCGGTTCACACGGTAACTATGTTGTTAGGTGATGAGTTAATCGAAGGCGAAATTTTAGGTGTGGCAAGCGCACGCACTATTCGTGGTCACCGTTTCTTAGGCGAGAAAGAATTTGAAATTCAACATGCAGACCAATATCCACAATTATTACGTGAAAAAGGTTCTGTAGTCGCAGATTTCAACGAGCGTAAAGCAGAAATTCTTGCAAAATCTCAAGCAAAAGCGACCGCACTTGGCGGCGTGGCTGACATTGAAGAAAGCTTGCTTGAAGAAGTAACTTCGTTGGTGGAATATCCAAACGTTTTAGCAGCAAAATTTGAAGAGCGTTTCTTAGCTGTGCCTGCGGAAGCCTTGGTTTACACTATGAAAGGCGACCAAAAATATTTCCCAATTTATGACAAAGACGGCAAATTATTACCGCACTTTATTTTTGTCTCGAACATCAACCCAGAAGATCCAACCGCGATTATCGAAGGGAACGAAAAAGTGGTTCGCCCTCGTTTAACCGATGCGGAATTCTTCTTCAAAACCGACTTAAAACAAAAACTGGTTGATCGTTTACCACGCTTAGAAACCGTGTTATTCCAACAACAACTTGGTACATTAAAAGACAAAACTGACCGTATCGAACAACTTGCCGGCGAAATTGCAAAACAAATTGGTGCAGATGAAGCGAAAGCAAAACGTGCGGGTTTACTGTCAAAATGTGACTTGATGACCAACATGGTATTTGAATTCACTGATACGCAAGGTGTAATGGGTATGCACTATGCTCGTCATGATGGTGAAGATGAAGAAGTGGCAGTAGCCTTAAACGAACAATATATGCCACGCTTTGCGGGTGATGAGTTACCAAAATCGTTGGTGGCAAGTGCGGTCGCTTTAGCCGATAAATTTGACACCTTAACGGGTATCTTCGGCATCGGCCAAGCACCAAAAGGCAGCGCAGACCCATTTGCATTGCGTCGTGCGGCATTAGGTGCGTTACGTATTATCGTAGAGAAAAACTTACCACTAGATTTAGAAGATTTAGTGAAAAAATCAGCCGCACTTTTCGGTGATAAACTTACTAATAAAAACGTGGTTACTGATGTGGTGGACTTCATGCTTGGTCGTTTCCGTGCATGGTATCAAGATGAAGGCATTGCGGTAGATGTGATTCAAGCCGTATTGGCGCGTCGTCCAACTCGTCCTGCTGATTTTGATGCCCGCGTGCGTGCGGTTTCACACTTCCGTACTTTAGATTCAGCAGAAGCGTTAGCGGCAGCAAATAAACGTGTCAGCAATATCTTAGCCAAAGCGGATGCTGCAATTGGCGAGATCAATTTGACCGCTTGCGTAGAGCCAGCAGAAAAAGCCCTTGCTGAAGCCGTACTTGCATTACGCACTGAAGTACAACCGCTTATCGCACAAGGTGATTACACCGCAGTATTAGATAAATTAGCGAACTTACGCGCACCGGTAGACAGTTTCTTTGATAACGTAATGGTAAATACTGAAGACCCAGCATTACGCCAAAACCGCTTAGCAATTTTAAATACGTTACAAGGCTTGTTCTTACAAGTGGCGGATATTTCGGTATTGCAATAATGAACCTAAAAAGGATGGTCAATTTTCCAACGACCATCCTTTTGTATATAGACTTCAAAGGATTATTTCTCTATAATCACCCGCACTTTCCCCCTTTAGCTCAGTCGGTTAGAGCAGGCGACTCATAATCGCTTGGTCGCTGGTTCAAGTCCGGCAAGGGGGACCATCTATTTAGATCGCATTAGGCGGTCTTTTTTATTCCCTTTCTATAACGCGTTTTAGGCGTTATATCCTTTCAACAATTCAGCCCAATTATCTTTATTGAATTGAATGTTCATTCTGCCGACTTCTTTGACAAAAGAGCGGTGTAATCTTTCCAGGTTGCCTTGCTTCCAAAAATCACCCGATTTTTGACCGCACTTATCGAAATCAATGAGCCAACATTTTTGTTCATTTCCGAGTTGTTGAACGAGAATATTGTGAGCATTGAGATCCGTATGGCAAATTTGCAAATCATGCAGCTGACGAATTAATTTCCCGATAACTTGCCAGATGTCATTAGATAGTTGTTGAATTTGTAAAAGTGCGGTCAGATCTTGGGCATTTTCGATCTTTTCAATCAAGATATCCGCTTGATAACAAATCCCTAGTTTGCCTTTTTTAACACGTGCAGCAATCGGTTTGGGTACGGCTAAACCTGCTTGATGGAGTTGATTTAACAGCTGAAATTCTGCCACGCTACGAGTTTCACTAAATGATTGAAAATGATAGCGATCTTTGTTGAATTTTCCCCATAAACCACCGCGATAATAGTGACGAAGGGCTGTATTTACACCAAACAGATCTTTTGTATCCAGGAAGTAGGTTGTGCCGCGTCCTTTGGCTGAACCGGTAATACGTTGTTGTTTTTCCCAAAAAGCCGATTCAAAAAATGAAGTAGGCTCTGTTGGTTTTTCTGTGAGATTAAAAAGAAAGAATTGATTATCTTGTTGGAATTCAAGCATTTTAGTTGAACCGAATAATAGAAAATGCCTTCATTCTACTTTAAAATAGACGGAAATTAAATGCGCGAGGAATTCAAATGTCCCATTCTCCACTTTTTACCTCTCCCCCTAAATCACTTTGTATTTTGCGTTTGTCTGCCGTGGGGGATGTTTGCCATGCACTTGCTGTGGTGCAGCATATTCAACGTTATTGGCCGCAAACGAAATTAACGTGGATTGTGGGTAAAACAGAAATGGGTTTGCTTTCTGGCATTGAAGGCGTGGAACTTGTTCCTTACGATAAAAAGAGCGGTTGGAAAGGCGTGTGGAATTTATGGATGTTTTTGAAAAATAATCAATTTGATGCGCTTTTGAATATGCAGACAGCATTTCGAGCATCTATCATATCTCTTGGTCTTCAAGCGAAATATAAAATTGGGTTTGGCAAAAAACGTTCTCGAGAAGGGCAGTGGTTGTTTGTGAATCGTCGAGTTCAAGATCCT
>CAUGKJ010000107.1 GCA_959600045.1 uncultured Haemophilus sp. | reverse complement strand
GGAATTGAGCGGAGAGTTACGTTTATTTTGTTCGGTAACGGCTTCATATAGCCACTTGCCACAGGTATTAGCCAAATTTCGTTCTCATTATCCAAAGGTTGAAATTCAATTGACTACTGGTGACCCCGCTTCTGCGGTGCAATTCATTCAATCGGAACAGGTGGATCTTGCTTTGGCGGGAAAACCGAATAATCTGCCGACAGGATTAGAGTTTTATAAGATTGATGATATTTCCCTTTCATTAATTGCCCCTCGAGTCGCTTGTTTAGCCACACAATTATTGCAAGAAGAGCCCATCAATTGGCAGCAAATGCCTTTTATTTTGCCATTGGATGGAATGGCGCGGCAGCGTATTGAACAATGGTTACGTAGCAAACACATTAAACATCCAAAAATTTATGCCACAGTAGCGGGGCACGAAGGTATCGTACCAATGGTAGCGCTCGGTTTTGGATTAGCGATGTTGCCTGATGTGGTGATTGATAATAACCCGATGTCAAAAGACGTGTCTCGTTTAAATTTAGACAATCCAGTCGAGGCATTTGATTTAGGCGTTTGTGTGCAAAAAAGAAATTTAGCGAATCCCCTAATTCGTGCATTTTGGGAGATGTTAGACTAAAATAATAAGCAGAATTAACCTAAGGATTTATTATGTTAAGAGGCATACTTATTTCACTTTTAGCCTCGCTTTTATTTGGCTATATGTATTATTTTTCCACGCTACTGAAACCGCTCAGTGGCACGGATATTTTCGGCTACCGAATGCTATTTACATTCCCTTTCGTTGCCCTTTCCGTCATCATGTTTAAACAAAAACAGGTATTGGCAGAGCATTTAAAACGCATCAAAAAACAACCGCTATTTGCTCTTTCCTATATTATTTGTGGTGCATTAATGGGGTATCAAATGTGGCTCTTTTTGTGGGCACCCAATAATGGCAGCTCCTTAAGTGTCTCTTTCGGTTATTTATTGTTACCAATTGTGATGGTGGCTGCGGGACGACTCATTTTTAAAGAACGAATTTCAACATTGAAATTTATAGCTGTGGTAATTGCGGCGGTCGGAGTGATTTCTAACATTGTTTTAAAAGGCGGGTTATCTTGGGAGGCCATTGTTATCTGTGTGGGGTATACCACTTACTTCTCGATACGAAAAGCTTTAAAAAATACTGATCTTGGTGCCTTTTGCTTAGAAATGATCGCATTATTGCCGATTAGCGTTTACTTTGCTCTTCAAACCGATTTTGCCACCGTGCAGGAATCGAATCCTAATATTTGGGGATTATTGGTATTGCTGGGGCTCATTAGTGGTTCAGCATTGATTGCTTATGTTATTGCTAGCAATATGCTGCCGATGAATTTGCTTGGCCTTTTAGGTTATGTTGAAACCATTTTGATGGTGATTATTTCATTTTTAATTGGAGAGGAAATGGATGCGGACAGCTATCCGTTATTCATTTGTTTAGTATTGGCGATGAGCCTGATTATTTTTGATGGCGTGTATAAACAACGCGCAAAGGGAAAAAATCATGTCGTTTAAAGAAATTAGCCCAGAGCAAGCGTGGGAAATGGTGCAAAATGGTGCCATGCTTGCAGACATTCGGGATCCACAACGTTTCACCTATTCTCATGCGAAAGGGGCGTTTCATTTAACCAACCAAAGCTTTTTACAATTTGAAGAACAGGTGGACTTTGACTCCCCGATTATCGTGAGTTGTTATCATGGCGTGAGCAGCCGAAGTGTGGCAACTTTCCTTGTTGAGCAAGGCTATGAAAATGTGTTTAGCGTCATTGGTGGGTTTGATGGCTGGGAGAAAGCCGGTTTACCAATAGAAACGGCTTATTAATATTTTTTGATTTAAAGTGCGGTGAAATTCACCACACTTTTCTTTTTGTCTCGCTATTGTTTATCCACAATCGCTTTCAACATCGTGTAAGATTGGGCTTGCTTTTGTTCATCAAAAATATAGCTCACTGCCATAATTTCATCAAAATGTACTCGTTCACGTAATTGCTTGAGTTGAAAATCCACGCTTTCAGGACTACCGATAAGCGAACAAGCAGTCATTTGTTCCACTACTGCACGCTCTTGGTTGTAAATCGGGATTTCCTCGAAATCGACTGGGCCAAAGTGTGGTTTCTTTTGGGCGTGCATTTGAGTTTTCCAAACATCTTCTTCTGAAGCCATAGGCGGTTGTAAATTTTGTTGTGCGTTAGTCACCACGCTTAAGAAAAATAGTGTTTGTGTTGTCGCCAGTTGTTTCGCTTCTTTATCGGTTTCAGCAACAATCGCGTTCACACCTAAGATGACATAAGGTTCAGCAAGATAGGTAGAAGGTTTGAAGTTTTTGCGGTAAATCTCCACCGCCATTTCCATCATGCGTGGCGCAAAGTGTGAAGCAAAGGCATAAGGCAAGCCAAGCTCTGCCGCAAGATACGCACTTTCGGTGCTAGATCCTAAAATGTAAAACGGTATATTCAAGCCAGCGGAAGGATAAGCCGAAACAGGGTTGGAATCTTTAAAGTAACCGCGAAGTTCTGCAATTTCCGCAGGGAAATCCAGACTGTTTCGTCCACGACGAAGTGCTGCAGCCGTTTGCATATCAGTTCCTGGTGCACGGCCTAAACCGAGTTCAACACGGTTTGGATAAAGCGTCTCCAGTGTGCCATATTGCTCAGCTACTACATACGGCGAATGATTCGGTAACATTACGCCACCTGACCCCACGCGTAAGGTCTTCGTATTAGCTAGCGTATGTTGAATTAAAAGTGCGGTCGCTGAACTCACCAAATTTTTCATATTATGATGTTCAGCAATCCAATAGCGTTCAATGCCAATGTTCTCAGCATGTTTTGCAAGATTTACCATAGACTCAACGGCTTGCAAATAAGTTTGTCCTTCTCGAACAGGGGCGAGATTAAGAATAGAGAGCTTCATTTTATTTCCTCATGATTGATTTGTTGAGCGTCATTATACGCTTTTCTGGCAGAAACATCGATAAAATTGGAATAGACAGTTCCGAGAAAAGGAAAAATATTGCAAAATAGGCACAAATTCAGATGTATTCGAAAAAATGATTGTATTTAATAATATTTCCCTAAAGCGCGGGCAAACTGAATTGCTTGAGAATGCCACGGCAACCATCAATCCGAAACAAAAAGTCGGCTTGGTGGGGAAGAATGGTTGCGGTAAGTCTTCTCTTTTTGCCCTATTAAAAAAAGAATTAACGCCAGAGGGCGGCGAAGTCACTTATCCATCCAACTGGCGGGTATCTTTGGTGAATCAAGAAACGCCGGCATTGGATATTCCCGCCATTGATTATGTAATTCAAGGGGATCGCGAATATTGCCGTTTGCAGCAGGAACTTAATGAAGCCAATGAACGTAATGATGGTCATGCGATTGCGCGCATTCACGGGCAATTAGAAACCTTGGATGCTTGGACAATTCAATCTCGTGCAGCTTCCTTATTGCATGGTTTAGGTTTTAACCAAGAAGAAATCGCTCAACCGGTGAAATCCTTCTCTGGTGGTTGGCGAATGCGCTTGAATTTGGCGCAAGCATTGCTTTGTCCATCGGATTTATTATTACTGGATGAGCCGACCAACCATTTGGATTTGGATGCGGTTATTTGGTTAGAACGTTGGTTAGTGCAATATCAAGGCACCTTGGTATTAATTTCCCACGACCGTGATTTTCTCGATCCGATTGTGACAAAAATCCTCCATATTGAAAATCAGAAGCTCAACGAATACACGGGCGATTATTCTTCCTTTGAAGTGCAACGAGCAACCAAATTGGCACAACAAATAGCGATGTATCGTCAGCAACAACAAAAAATCTCTCATTTACAAAAATATATCGACCGCTTTAAAGCCAAAGCAACCAAAGCTAAACAAGCACAAAGCCGTATGAAAGCCTTAGAGCGCATGGAACTGATTGCACCGGCTTATGTGGATAATCCTTTTACTTTTGAATTCCGTCCACCACTATCCTTGCCGAATCCTTTAGTGATGATTGAGCAGGCGAGCGCAGGTTATGGCAGCGGCGAAAGTGCGGTAGAAATTTTAAGTAAAATTAAGCTGAATTTAGTACCGGGTTCACGCATTGGTTTGCTCGGGAAAAATGGTGCAGGAAAATCAACCTTAATCAAATTGTTAGCCGGTGAGCTCACCGCCCTTTCTGGTACAGTACAATTAGCTAAAGGCGTGCAACTTGGCTATTTTGCGCAACATCAGCTTGATACGCTACGTGCAGACGAATCCGCTCTCTGGCACATGCAGAAACTCGCACCAGAGCAAACGGAGCAACAGGTACGGGATTATCTTGGGAGTTTTGCGTTCCATGGTGACAAAGTTAACCAAGAGGTGAAAGCCTTTTCCGGTGGAGAAAAAGCTCGTTTGGTGCTTGCACTGATTGTTTGGCAACGACCAAACTTATTGCTGCTCGATGAACCA
>CAUGKJ010000106.1 GCA_959600045.1 uncultured Haemophilus sp. | reverse complement strand
AATGGGTCATTCCATTCAACCCAATGACGGCCGTCCTCTAATTCACCACTTGCAATACGGTTGCCATTAGAAAGTAAGTAAGGATATTTAGTCTTATCTGCGGTAATTTTGGTTGTATAGCGCGCTAATACATCTGGCCGATCAAGCATATAGGTAATTTGACGGAAACCTTCTGCTTCACATTGTGTACAAATGCCCTCGCCAGATTGATAAAGCCCTTGTAAAGAGGTGTTTTGTGCCGGCTCTAGATTCGTCACAATTTCAAGCTCAAAATTGACCGCACTTTGATTGGTTAAATCTAACGTTAAACTTTCATGGTCTTGATGATAATGTTTAAAATCTTCGCCATTGAATTTAATGGAGGCAAATTGGAAGCCATGACCATCTAATCGTAGATGGGTTGCTTCATCATTTAAACGTTGGAAGGTTGTTTTTGCAGTGACAACGGTATGCTTAGGATCTAATTGAAAATCAAGGAAAATATCCGTAACTGTAAAATCAGGTTGTTTGTAATCTTTTCTATATTTCGCTTTAGCTAACATAATCTGCTCTATTTCTAAGAAAAAAACTCGTATTAGGATAAGATTTTATGACAAAACTTGCAATGGAATTTTCAGTTTTTACCATATAGCAAACGTTTGCTTAAAAGTGGGCAAATATGCTATTCTACGCATCGTTTTTTATCAGATAAATTTTTTAAAATATGTCAAATACTGCACAAATTGCTATTGTTATGGGCTCAAAAAGCGACTGGGCAACCATGCAAGAAGCCACTCAAATTTTAGATGAACTCAATGTGGCATATCATGTTGAAGTCGTTTCCGCACATCGAACCCCCGACAAGCTGTTTGAATTTGCCGAAAATGCGCAAAAAAATGGTTACAAAGTGATTATTGCGGGTGCAGGTGGTGCAGCTCATTTACCCGGTATGATTGCAGCCAAAACGCTTGTGCCCGTATTGGGTGTCCCTGTTAAAAGTTCTATGTTAAGCGGTGTTGATAGTCTCTATTCTATCGTGCAAATGCCGAAAGGCATTCCTGTCGGTACGTTAGCGATTGGCCCTGCTGGTGCAGCGAATGCGGGATTGCTCGCCGCACAAATTCTTGCAGGTTGGGATGAGGCGTTATTCGCTCGCCTACAAGTATTCCGCGAAAATCAAACCAATATGGTATTGGATAATCCTGATCCACGTACATAAAACACCTTGCAATTTGACCGCACTTTTTAAAGTGCGGTTGTTTTTTTAGCTAGATTTGATGAGAAATTTTATGCAAAACTCTACCCTATATCCTACTGTTTATGTGCTTGGTAATGGTCAACTAGGCAGAATGTTACGTTATGCAGGCGCACCTTTAGATATTCACGTTCAGCCGCTTGAGTTCAATGCGCCCCTATTTGATTTACCTAAAGATGCCATCATTACCGCAGAAATTGAACGTTGGGAAAAAACACCGTTAACTGAATTATTAGGCCATCATAAGAATTTCGTTAATCAGAATGTTTTTGGCTTATTGGCTGATCGCTTTACCCAAAAATCTTTACTGGATGAACTCAATCTCTCCACCTCGCCATGGTGTTTATTAAAAGATAAAACGCAATGGTCTGAAGTATTTAAAAACGTAGGTGAAAAAGTCGTGGTAAAACGTCGTACCGGTGGTTATGACGGCCGTGGTCAATGGATTATCACTGAAAATAATCAACGTGATATTACTGACGATTTATTCGGTGAAGTCATCGCGGAAAAATTTATTCCTTTTGATTATGAAGTGTCTATCGTAGGCGCAAGATTTAAAAATGGTGAAAAACGTTTCTATCCTGTAACGCATAACCTACAGCAAAATGGCATTTTACGTTACAGTGTGACAGATATTTCATTCCCTCAGCAACAAAGCCAACAAATGCAGGCTGAATCTATGCTCGGAAAAATCATGGATAAGCTTGAATATGTGGGTGTAATGGCAATGGAATGCTTTGTGGTGGGTGATAAATTATTAATTAATGAACTTGCCCCTCGTGTGCATAACAGTGGCCATTGGACACAATTAGGCTGTGCTATTAGTCAATTTGAGTTGCATCTACGTGCTTTATTAGATTTACCTACACCGTCATTACAACCTATTGCACCAAGTGTCATGGTTAATTTAATTGGTACAGAACATAATCCACAATGGTTGAACACCCCTTTCTCCCAATTACATTGGTATGGCAAGGAAGTTCGTCCAGGTAGAAAATTAGGTCATATCAATATCACGCATCCAGACAAAACGATCATTATCCAACAGCTTAAAAAACTTCGTCACGAACTCCCTGAAGACTATCAATCTGGTTTAAATTGGGCGATTGAGAAATTAAAATAATCGAAAAAACAACCGCACTTTTTGATGAATATCTAAAAACATCAAAGTGCGGTTGATTTTTATTAGGTTCTTCTTGATAAAATCCATCGACTGAAGTATAAAATTACCCATCTCACAACACATACATAAGGAAAAGCTATGTTTGAACATATCAAAGCGGCTCCGGCCGATCCTATCTTAGGCTTAGGCGAAGCATTCAAATCTGAAACACGTGAAAATAAAATCAATTTAGGTATTGGCGTTTATAAAGATGCACAAGGTACAACGCCGATTATGCGCGCGGTAAAAGAAGCCGAAAAACGCTTATTTGATAACGAAAAGACTAAAAACTATCTGACTATCGATGGTATTGCCGATTATAACGAACGCACAAAAGAGCTCCTTTTCGGTAAAGATTCCGAAGTCATTAAAGCAAACCGTGCAAGAACTGCGCAAAGCTTAGGGGGCACAGGTGCATTACGCATTGCTGCGGAATTCATTAAACGCCAAACCAAAGCACAAAATGTGTGGATTAGTACACCAACATGGCCTAACCACAATGCCATTTTCAATGCGGTGGGCATGACAATTCGCGAATATCGTTATTATGATGCTGAACGCAAAGCCCTTGACTGGGAACATTTACTTGAAGATTTAAGCCAAGCAAGCGAAGGCGATGTCGTGCTTTTACACGGTTGCTGCCACAATCCAACCGGTATTGACCCAACTCCTGAGCAATGGCAAGAATTAGCCGCGCTTTCAGCGAAAAACGGCTGGTTACCACTCTTTGATTTTGCTTATCAAGGTTTAGCCAATGGCTTAGACCAAGATGCTTACGGTTTACGTGCTTTTGCGGCAAATCATAAAGAATTATTAGTGGCGAGCTCATTCTCTAAAAACTTTGGTTTATACAATGAGCGTGTCGGCGCCTTTACCCTTGTGGCTGAAAATGCAGAAATTGCTTCAACTGCATTAACACAGGTGAAATCAATTATTCGTACACTCTACTCTAACCCAGCATCTCACGGTGGAGCGACCGTAGCAACGGTGTTAAATGATGCACAACTTCGTCAAGAGTGGGAAAATGAATTGACTGAAATGCGTGAACGCATCAAAAAAATGCGTCATTTATTCGTTCAATTATTAAAAGAATATGGTGCAGAACAAGATTTCAGCTTTATCATGGAACAAAATGGTATGTTCTCTTTCAGCGGTTTATCGCCTGAACAAGTTGATCGCTTAAAAGAAGAATTTGCGATTTATGCGGTTCGTTCTGGTCGTATCAATGTGGCTGGTATCACTGAAGACAATATTCGTTATTTATGTGAAAGCATCGTTAAAGTGCTTTAATCAATAAAAATAAAAAGTGCGGTTAAATTTGACCGCACTTTTTTTCATCTCAACATAACAAAAGAAAAGGCAGATTTTACTCTGCCTTTTTATCAAATAATTACCATTGGTAACCGATGCTACCACCCCAGTTTACATCACTGCGGGAATTGATACTTGCACCAACTTTAATCGAAATTTTGTTGTTATCAGAATTTCGGCCATAACCAACTGCGATTGCATTTTCATTGCGATAACCACCAACACCAACAGAAACTAAGCTTTTACCCGCTTCATTTGGACGTTGTAAGAAAGAAATCGCTGTCGCACCTGCAATACCTGCTCGTAATTTACGATCAACGTGATCAATTTTGTTGTCTAAACGATTGATGTTGTTATTAATGTTTTTCACAGCATTATCAACATAACGTTTATTTACTGCATCAGTTGGGTCTTTCGGATCAGCCACATTTACAATACGATTATTGTGCATATCTAATCCACCATGTGCATGGATAGTACCACCAACGTTAACGTCACCTGTTGTAGTTACATTTTTGAATGTCGGTGTATCAGACACAGCAACGCTTAACACTTTTCCTTTTTTGTGGGTTAATTTAATATTTTTACCCGCATCAAGTGTTAACTTATCCATTTTGGTTGCTGTAGACTGAACAGTTTCTTCTGCCACTTCATTTACAACAGTACCTTCAGATGCACTTGCAGTTACGTTAAACCCACGACCACCTGCATTTTTGATTTCATCTTTGGTTTTTTGTGAAAGATCCACTTTGTAATTGGTTACTGTG
>CAUGKJ010000105.1 GCA_959600045.1 uncultured Haemophilus sp. | reverse complement strand
AACCGCACTTTTGCTTGGATGGATGAGTTTTTCAGCCCTTGCAGAACAAACCGTAGATATTGAGATCCGCGGTATTAAGGGTGAACGCGCCATTCGCAATACTGACATGAATGTCAATCTCATTGATAAAGGCGAGATGGATGGCTCTGATCGTTACAAACAACTCGTTTCAGATGCCGTCGATAAAGGCCTTCGAGTCTTTGGTTATTATGGTTCTTCCGTGACCTTTGAATTGAAAAAACGCAAAGGTCAACGAGACTTACTTATCGCCAATGTAAAACCTGGTGAACCAAGTAAAATTTCGGGAACAGAAGTTGAAATTACAGGCGAAGCAGCAGAAGACGAAAACTTCACAGCACTCCGTAAAAACTTACCCAAAAAAGGCGAGTTAGTTGAGCATCAAAAATACGATGATTACAAAACCAGTATTTCAAACCTTGCCCTTGCTCGCGGTTATCTTGACGGAAAATTCCAAATTTCTCGCTTAGAAATCAGCCCTGAAACCCATGAAGCATGGTGGCGTATGTTATTTGATAGTGGTGTGCGTTATCATTACGGCAACATCACATTCAACCATTCCCAAATTCGCGAAGACTATTTGCAAAATATGCTCAACATTAAATCGGGCGATCCTTATTTAGTCAGCGATTTATCTGAATTAACTAACGATTTTTCTTCTACCAACTGGTTTAGCTCCGTGCTTTTACAACCTCATGTCCGCGAAGAAGAAAAATTAGTGGATATCGAATTGTTACTTTATCCACGTAAGAAAAACTCAATGGAGCTCGGGGTCGGTTTTGCAACCGATACGGGCCCTCATGTCCAAATTGGTTGGACAAAACCTTGGATTAATAGCCGAGGCCATAGTTTCCGTACAAATCTGTACGTCTCTGCACCAAAGCAAAACTTTGAAGCCACTTATAAAATACCATTGTTGAAAAATCCATTAAATTATTATTATGAATTTTCAACCGGTTATGAAAAAGAAAATAAAAACGATACGGATACCAAAGCACTCACTTTTGCTGCATTACGTTATTGGAATAATAAAGAGGGTTGGCAATATTTTGCGGGTCTTCGTGTCCGTTATGATAGTTTCACACAAGCAGATCTTGCTGATAAAACATTCCTTGTTTACCCAACTGGAGGCTTTAATCGGACTCGTTTAAAAGGTGGTCAATTCCCAACATGGGGAGATACCCAAAAAATCACGGTCGATTTAGGAAATAAGCTTTGGATGTCAGAAGCCAATTTCTTTAAAGTTCAAGCTTCCACCGCATGGATTCGTACTTACGCAGAAAATCACCGTTTTATTACCCGTGCAGAAATTGGTTATTTAAATACCGCGGATATTCGTAAAATTCCACCTGCATTACGTTTCTTTGCGGGGGGCGATCGCAGCGTGCGAGGTTATGGCTATAAGAAAATCTCACCGAAAAATAAAGAGGGAAAACTCGTGGGCGGTTCTCGCTTAGTAACAGGTAGCCTTGAATATCAATATCAAGTTTACCCCAATTGGTGGGGAGCCGTATTTGCGGATACCGGTTTAGCCGCTGATGCTTACAAAGCAAATGAGTTACGCTACGGCGCAGGTTTCGGTGTACGTTGGGCATCGCCAGTTGGCGCTATCAAATTTGATATTGCGACGCCAATTCGAGATAAAGATAACAGCAAAAACATTCAATTTTACATTGGCTTAGGGGCTGAAATTTAGGGTATGACTATGTCTGAACAAGAAAAACAACCAGATAACCAAACGACACAACCCATTAAAAAGAAAAAGACCTGCCGTAAAATTTTATGTGTCGGAAGTGCGGTCATTTTTGTCCCTGTTTTAGGTTTAGTCACAGCACTTTCTTTTGATAGTGGACAGCGTGCACTTATTCAACTCGCCGATAAAATGCTCGATAGCTTATCTATTGATCAAGTCAGCGGTGGCTTACAAGATGGTTTAGTCTTAGAAAATTTACGTTTTCAAACCACCGGCGTAGATGTGGCTCTCCCCAAAACGCGCTTACAACTGAATTTAGCTCGTTTACTGTCGGGAGATATTATTGTTGATGATCTTAGCTTAACGCAGCCTAAAATCGCCATTGATACCAGTGTTATGCCACCTTCTGAAGAGAAAGAAACGGAAAGTGGTCCAATGGAAAAAATCCATTTACCAGTTTCTGTACAAGTGAAAAATGTCGCGATTACTGACTTTGATATGAAACTCGATCAAAGCAATATTACGTTTTCGTCATTCCAAAGTGGGGTCAGTTTAAACAATGAATCTGGCCTTACCCTTGAGCCCACCACACTTTCAGATGTGCTTTTCTCAACGGTCTCCCAAACTCAACCGAATCCCCCTCAGCCCGAGCAAAAAGAACCTGCTAAACCCGTTGATTGGGCGCAAATTGAGCAAACACTCACACCGGCTTTTTTAGGTAATTTAAATGCGGTGAACTTGCCTTTTGATATGCACATTCCAAGTTTTTTGGGTACAAACTGGCAATATCAATCGCTCAATGAAAAAGGCGAAGAAATCCAAAAAATCACTGTGCCTAAAGTGGAATTACAAGCGGATGCCACTGATCATTTAGTGAAATTACAAAAACTCGAGATTGATAGCTCTCTTGGTACACTTTCGAGCCAAGGACAACTTCAACTCAATGACGATTTCCCGGTTGATCTCACATTAAAATCGGATCTCCAAGCCTTTAAATCAAAAGATAAAACCATTCTGCCTGCCAGCAAAGTTGAGCTCAATTTATCAGGTTCATTGAAAAAAACGACCGCACTTTCGTTAACCACACAAGGGGTGCTTGATGCCACCTTAACCGGTGATGTGAAACTGGCTGAAGATAAAATGCCATTAAATCTGCAGTTAAAAGCGAAAAAAGGTCAATATACTTTTGCAGACAGCCTAGCGCCGCTCAAAATTAACGATGTCGATATCAAACTCACGGGCGATTTATTGAATTATCACGCAGAAGTTGTTGGTGGCGTGGAGGGGATGGATCATATCCCTCATACTCACGTTGATTTAAATGCAGACGGTAAACTCTACGAAGTCACCATCAACGAATTAAAACTTGCTGCCCTAGATGGTACGGCACGTTTAACGGGTTCCTCAAACTGGAAAGATGGCGCGCAATGGGATGTGACGGCTGATTTAAACAAAATGAACATTCGTCCTTATGTGCCTGCCATGCCAGCCGTATTATCGGGCAAAGTGAGCTCACAAGGTTCCGCTGATTCCAATCATTGGAAAGTAGATGTACCTACCGTGGATTTAACCGGTAGCCTTTCCTCTCGCCCATTAAGCTTAAAAGGTAGTGTCTTTTTAAGTAATGAAACTTTATTAAACATTCCTGATTTATTGCTGAACTATGGCGATAACCGCATTGCGGCAAAAGGTATATTAGGTGATAAATCAAACCTAGATTTAGATATCAACGCACCAAGCTTACGTGGTCTGTGGCAAGATTTATCGGGCTCCGTCGTTGGTAAAGCACAGATTTTAGGTAAGCTTACTGCGCCAACCATTAATACTGATTTAACGGCACAAGGTTTGCACTTCCAAGGGTTAGACTTATCCAAAGCCTTAATTAAAGGTAATGTTGTGAGTGAACCTCAAGTAAAAGGTGAACTTACCATCAAAGCGGAAAACTTCCGTTATGGTGACAGCATCAAATTACATAATATTGATTTGAATGCATCAGGTGATGAAAAACATCATACGCTCACCTTAAAATCAAAAGGTGAACCCGTTGCAGCTGATTTGCAAATCGCGGGGAATTTTGACCGCACTTCTCAGCAATGGAAAGGTAATTTAAGCCAAGTAAGCCTAAACTCACCTATTGGTGATTTTAAAGTGAATCAAACTATTCCGGTGACTTATGACAATAACAAAATCCAAGCCACCATTGGTTCACACTGCTGGATTAACCAAGACTTAGATCTCTGTTTTCCTCAACAATTTACAGCAGGGAAAAATGGCGAAGTCCCTTTTGAACTTAAACGCATCAATTTAGATTTAGTGAATAAATTGATGGGACAAGACACGCTCAAAGGCCAATTACAAAGCCGAGGAAAAGTGGCGTGGTTCACGGATAAACCATTACAACTAAATGTGGCAGTGGAAGGCAATAACATTGGTGTGGCACAAAAATTAGACTACCGCACCTTTAAGCTAGATATTCCTAAATTAAGTGTGAATGCCGATATTCAAAATAACAATTTAACCTTGAAATCAGACATTAACGTTCAGAATCAAGGTCGAATCGGCACAGATTTAAAAATTAATGATTTAAGTAAAGGTCGTCAATTAGGCGGTACCTTTACCATTGAAGGTTTACGCTTATCCTTAGCCAATCAACTTTTCTCCAGCGGTGAAAGCATAGATGGTGAAGTGGTCTCACGCTTAAGTTTCGGTGGTAATTTAGAAAAACCATTATTAAACGGCAATTTTGATATTCGAAATGTGAAAACGAAACTGAAAAGCCTG
>CAUGKJ010000104.1 GCA_959600045.1 uncultured Haemophilus sp. | reverse complement strand
GGTAGTGAATTTAGAAGATAAACTCACGTTTGGCGAAGGTGAAAATCAAGCTAAGAAGGTGGTGTCTTTTGCTGAAAATCAAGCGGATTACTGGTTGAAAACCGAAAATGGTAAACAGTACTTAATGGCAAAAGAGGACGTAATTTTACCTTGTGATGAAGCAACCTTGGTTGGTCGTCATAATTACATGAATATTTTAGCCGCTACAGCATTAGCACAAGCAGTAGGCATAAATTTAGAGGCAATTCGTACCGCACTTCGTCAATTTAAAGGCTTAGATCATCGTTTCCAATTAGCACATCGAGCGAATGGTATTCGTTGGATTAATGACTCCAAAGCAACCAATGTGGGCAGTACCGTTGCGGCATTGGCTGGTTTATATGTTGAAGGAACATTACATCTTTTATTAGGTGGTGATGGCAAAGGTGCAGATTTTACTGAACTTGCTGATTTAATCAACCAACCTCATATTTCAACCTATTGTTTTGGTCGAGATGGTAAACAACTTGCGGCACTTTCAAGCCAAAGTCATTTATTTGAAACCATGGAACAAGCGATTTCATTTTTACGTCCACATTTAAAATCAGGCGATATGGTGTTATTATCTCCCGCTTGTGCAAGTTTGGATCAATTTGCCTCTTTTGAAAAACGTGGCGAAGAGTTTACTCGTTTAGCAAAATTAGCTTAAAGAATTAGGGTAGTAATGGAATTTATCAATAAAATTAAACAAAATTATGAACAATGGGCGAGAGTAACACCGCAAGGATTACTTTACGATCGCGCATTGTTTTGGCTTTTTGTCGTGCTATTGTTGATTGGTTTGGTGGCTGTAACTTCTGCTTCGATGCCTTACAGTGCACGCGTATTTAATGATACATTCTATTTTGCTAAACGTGATGCCGTTTATGTCTTACTTTCTTTAGCAACTTGTTATTTAACTCTCCAAATTTCTTCCTCTCAATGGGAAAAGTGGCACGCAAAAGTCTTCTTGTTAGCTATTGTTTTATTAATACTGGTTCTTGGTATCGGGACTTCTGTTAATGGGGCTAAACGTTGGATTTCTTTAGGAATTTTAAATTTCCAGCCTGCGGAATTTGCGAAGTTAGCGTTGACCTGTTTCCTGGCGAGCTATTTTACGCGTCGTTATGATGAAGTACGTGGTAAAAAATTCAGTGCGGCTAAGCCTTTCATTGTGATGGGGGTATTAGGGGTATTCTTACTAGCTCAGCCTGACTTAGGGAGTACCGTTGTACTTTTCGTTATTACCTTTGGCATGCTTTTTATTGTCGGTGCGAATTTTTGGCAATTTATTTTGCTAATTGGTACAGGCATACTTCTCTTTGTATGGCTGGTTCTCTCTGCCTCTTATCGTTTAAAACGTTTTACCGGTTTCTTAGAGCCATTTAAAGATCCATACGGAACAGGATTCCAGCTGACTAACTCTTTGATGGCCTTTGGTCGTGGTGAAATTAGCGGAGAAGGGCTCGGTAACTCCATTCAAAAACTCGATTATCTTCCTGAGGCTCATACTGACTTTATCATGGCGATTATTGGTGAAGAGTTCGGTTTTATTGGTATTTTAGTAGTTGTGATTCTCTTAGGGTTACTGATTTTCCGAGCGATGAAAATCGGACGAGAATCACTCATGTTAGAACAACGTTTCCGTGGCTTTTTTGCTTTAGGTATTAGTTTCTGGATTTTCTTCCAAGGTTTTGTCAATCTAGGCATGGCCTTAGGGATGTTACCAACAAAAGGTTTAACTTTCCCATTAGTGAGTTACGGTGGTTCAAGTATCATTATTATGTCGGCGACCGTAGGGATTTTATTGCGTATTGACCATGAGAATAGATTACAACGAGGTGGTCAAGCGCGTTTGAGAGATGATTAGGGATATTTATGAGTAAAAAATTATTAGTTATGGCGGGTGGTACTGGTGGACATGTTTTCCCCGCCATTGCGGTTGCTCAAACCTTACAAAAAGAAGGTTGGGAAATTTGCTGGTTAGGTACCAAAGATCGAATGGAAGCACAACTTGTACCAAAACATGGTATTCCGATTCGTTTTATTCAAATTTCTGGGTTGCGTGGTAAAGGCATTAAAGCATTACTAGGCGCACCTTTTGCTATTTTAAGAGCAGTATTGCAAGCTCGTAAAATTATCAAAGAATATCAACCTAATGCAGTATTAGGCATGGGGGGGTATGTATCTGGCCCAGGTGGCATCGCGGCAAAACTTTGTGGTGTGCCGGTTATTTTACATGAACAAAATGCCGTAGCTGGCTTAACCAATGAATGGTTAGCAAAAATTGCAACCCGAGTTTTACAAGCTTTCCCAACGGCATTCAAAGATGCTGAAGTGGTAGGAAACCCGGTTCGCCAAGATTTATTTGAAATGCCATCACCACAAGCGCGTTTTTCAGAAAGAAGTGGAAAATTGAGAGTGCTCGTCGTGGGGGGAAGCCAAGGGGCTAGAGTACTCAATCAAACGATTCCACAAGTGGTTGCGCGTTTAGCCGATAAATTAGAAGTGCGTCATCAAGTGGGTAAAGGTTCAGTTGAAAGTGTGACCGCACTTTATGGTGAACACGCTGGTTCGGTCAAAATTACAGAATTTATTGATGATATGGCAGAAGCTTACGCGTGGGCGGATGTGGTGATTTGTCGTTCTGGTGCCTTAACAGTATGTGAATTAGCTGCAGTGGGGACTCCAGCAATTTTTGTGCCATTCCAGCACAAAGATCAACAACAATATTTAAATGCAAAATATCTTGCCGATGTCGGTGCAGCAAAAATCGTTCAGCAAAATGAATTAAATGCGGATGTGTTAGTTGATTTCTTAGAAAAAACAGATCGTGAAACCTTGTTAGCGATGGCGATTAAGGCAAAAGAAATGTCAGCACCATTAGCGGCTAAACGTGTAGCTGATGTCATTGTAGAGAATGCGAAATAAGAACAGAGAAGTTGAGGGATAGTAAATAAAAACCCTTAACCTAAAAGTGCGGTTAAAAATAAAGGTGAAATAATATGAAACATATTTCGGACGAGATTAGAAAAATTATTCCTGAGATGCGTCGGGTTCAACAAATTCATTTCATTGGTATCGGCGGTGCCGGTATGAGTGGGATTGCCGAAATTTTATTAAATGAAGGTTATGATATCTCTGGTTCTGATATTGCAGATGGTGTCGTGACTCAGCGTCTTGCTCAAGCTGGCGCAAAAATTTTCATTGGTCACCAAGCGGAAAATGTGCAAGGGGCAAGTGTTGTTGTTGTATCAAGCGCGATCCATGAAGATAATCCAGAATTAATTGCCGCTAAACAAAATCGTATTCCCGTGATTCAGCGAGCACAAATGTTAGCTGAAATTATGCGTTTCCGTCATGGTATTGCAGTAGCTGGTACCCATGGTAAAACCACAACGACAGCCATGATTTCGATGATTTATACTCAAGCGAAACTGGATCCAACTTTCGTTAATGGTGGTTTAGTTAAATCTGCCGGTAAAAACGCGCATTTAGGTGCAAGCCGTTATTTAATCGCAGAAGCAGATGAAAGTGATGCGTCTTTCCTACACTTGCAACCAATGGTTTCTGTGGTAACCAATATTGAACCGGATCATATGGATACGTACGGCGGTGATTTTGAAAAAATGAAAGCCACCTACGTGAAGTTCTTACATAACTTACCATTCTACGGTTTAGCGGTTATGTGTGCAGATGATGCGGTATTAATGGAACTTGTTCCTCAAGTTGGACGCCAAGTGTTAACCTATGGTTTCAGTGAACATGCAGACTATCGTATCGAAGATTATGAACAAACGGGTTTCCAAGGCCATTACACCGTAGTTTGCCCAAGTGGTGAACGCATCAATGTATTATTGAATGTGCCAGGTAAACACAATGCGTTAAATGCGACGGCAGCACTTGCAGTAGCAAAAGAAGAAGGCATTGGTAATGATGCGATTTTAGAAGCACTTGCTGATTTCCAAGGTGCGGGCAGACGTTTTGACCAATTAGGTGAGTTTATTCGTCCAAATGGTAAAGTACGCTTAGTAGATGATTATGGCCATCACCCAACAGAAGTTGATGTAACAATTAAAGCGGCACGCGAAGGTTGGGGGGATAAACGTATAGTCATGATCTTCCAACCTCACCGTTATTCACGTACTCGCGATTTATTTGATGAATTTGTGCAAGTATTATCCCAAGTGGATGCATTGATTATGTTAGACGTGTATGCAGCAGGCGAAGCGCCAATCGTTGGTGCGGATAGTAAAGCACTTTGTCGTTCTATTCGTAATCTAGGAAAAGTCGATCCAATTTTAGTTTCAGATACGGAACAACTTGGTGATGTATTAGATCAAATTATTCAAGATGGTGATTTAATTCTTGCCCAAGGTGCGGGAAGTGTAAGCAAAATTTCTCGTGGTTTAGCTGAACGTTGGAAAGCATAAATACACCGAAAAATAACCGCACTTTTGACGAAGAATAAAAAGAAAACAGGATAAAACAATGAATTTAAAACAAGAAAAAATTGCCGTGTTGTTAGGCGGCACATCAGCTGAAC
>CAUGKJ010000103.1 GCA_959600045.1 uncultured Haemophilus sp. | reverse complement strand
TAAAAGGTTAATCAAGATGGTTTAGTTTCTATTAATTCAGGTTGCTAAAGACTACCCCTTAGATATCACGCATCTCCAGATGTGTGCTTGAATCTATCTAAAAAACTATACATCTGAAGAAGTTATTGAAGCATTGATAATTTAAGTGCGGTCAATTTTCAAAGAGTTTTTAAACCTCTCAAAAATTGACCGCACTTTTGTATTTTTGATATTTCTTCTGCCAAATATCTCCTTCCTATTACAATCCCGCTTGCAACACCATTCCTATGTCCGCTTGTTCTGTTGAGAAAATTGGTTAGTTCAACTCGCTTGTTTACTTGCTCTAAAAATCAAAATTTTTATGATTTTTTTTGATACAAAATTATCAAATAAAAATGTTTTTACATAAATTTGATAAAAATTTATCGATTTGTGACTTTGATCACAGTATTGCAGAAAAAAATTCAGTACTATGCTTGCAACTCGATGATAGATGTTTTTAGTAGCGGGTTAATAATCATGGACTTTAAACCTAACATAATAGGAGATTTATTATGGCATACTATCCAGCAGAACCGTTCCGTATTAAAAGTGTTGAACCTGTTTCAATCTTACCAAAATCAGAACGTGAAAAAGCGATGAAAGCGGCAGGCTTCAATACCTTCTTACTTGATTCAAAAGATGTTTATATCGACCTTTTAACCGATAGCGGTACAAATGCAATGAGTGACCGTCAATGGGCCGGTATTATGATGGGTGATGAAGCTTATGCAGGTAGCCGCAACTTCTATCATTTAGAAGAAACAGTTCAAGACTTATTTGGTTTCAAACATATTGTGCCAACTCACCAAGGACGTGGTGCTGAAAATATTCTTTCTCGTATCGCGATTAAACCGGGTCAATACGTACCAGGTAATATGTATTTCACTACTACACGTTTCCACCAAGAAGCCAATGGCGGTATTTTCTACGATATTATTCGTGATGAAGCACATGATGCGACATTAGATATCCCATTCAAAGGTGATATTGATGTTAAAAAATTAGAAAAATTAATTAACGAAAAAGGCGCTGAAAATATTGCTTATGTGTGCTTGGCGGTAACAGTAAACTTAGCGGGTGGTCAACCGGTTTCTATCGCAAACATGAAAGCTGTTCGTGAATTAACCGCAAAACACGGCATTAAAGTGTTCTACGATGCAACTCGTTGTATTGAAAATGCTTATTTCATTAAAGAACAAGAACCTGGCTATCAAGATCGTTCAATTAAATCTATCGTTCAAGAAATGTTCAGCTATGCAGATGGTTGTACAATGAGTGGTAAAAAAGACTGCTTAACCAATATTGGTGGTTTCTTATGTATGAATGATGAAGAATTGTTCATGAAAGCGAAAGAATTGGTTGTTGTGTTCGAAGGTATGCCGTCTTACGGTGGTATGGCTGGTCGTGATATGGAAGCAATGGCGATCGGTTTGAAAGAAGCAACTCAGGAAGAGTACATTGAACACCGTGTTAAACAAGTACGTTACCTCGGTGAAAAATTAAAAGCAGCGGGCGTACCGATTGTCGAACCAATTGGTGGTCATGCGGTGTTCTTAGATGCTCGTCGTTTCTGTCCACATTTGAAACAAGAAGAAGACTTCCCAGCACAAGCATTAGCGGCAGCAATCTATGTTGAATGCGGTGTGCGTACAATGGAACGTGGTATTATTTCAGCTGGTCGTGATATCAAAACTGGCGAAAACCATCATCCAAAACTTGAAACTGTACGTATTACTATTCCGCGTCGTGTTTACACCTATGCACACATGGATTTAGTTGCTGATGGTATTATCCACTTATTCAAACATAAAGAGGATATTAAAGGGCTTCGTTTCGTGTATGAACCAAAACAATTACGTTTCTTCACTGCACGTTTTGAACAAAAATAGGCCTACCGCCCTTACCTCAGTAACGGGGTAAGGGCTTTTTGTATCTAAAAAATATTTGGTTAATGAGAAAAATGCGAAAACATTCTAATGACATTGTAGTTTGATGTATTGTCAAATAAGGAAGTGACTAGCCTTTCTACGATAATCGGAAAGGAGAAAACTTATGAACAAAACATTGGGAAGTACCTTGATTACCTCAGGGACGATGATTGGGGCAGGGATGCTTGCCATGCCTCTCACCTCTGCAGGAATAGGTTTCACGTTTACAGTTGTTCTACTTGTTCTTTTATGGATTCTGCTCACCTATAGCGCATTATTATTTGTTGAGGTTTATCAAACAGCTGAACATGATGCCGGTATTGGCACGCTTGCCGCACAGTATTTTGGTCGACCAGGACGAATTGTCGCAACCAGCGTATTAATGATTTTCCTTTATGCATTACTTTCCGCCTATGTAACCGGTGGTGGTGCAATTCTTGCTTCAACTTTACCTGATTTTGCGACGCCTGATCTCAAAATGAAAGGTTCAATCCTAGCATTTACGATCTTCTTTGGTATCTTCGTAGCAATTGGCACAAGCTTTGTGGATGCCTTAAATCGCTTCTTATTTATCGCGATGATTGCAGCGCTATTCATTGTGCTTGGATTGATGATTCCAGAAATTAAAATCGATAACTTAATGGCCATGCCAATTGATAAAGCACTATTGATTTCGGCTAGTCCAGTTTTCTTTACCGCTTTTGGTTTCCACGGCTCAATTCCTTGCTTAAATAAATATTTAGAAGGTGATGTAAAAGCCTTAAGATTTTCTATTATTGTGGGCTCTGCAATCACATTAGTGGGTTATCTTTTATGGCAATTTTCTACTCACGGTGTGTTAAGCCAAAGCCGATTCTTAGAAATCCTTAATCAAGATCCGACATTAAATGGATTGATTGAAGCCGTTCGAGTGATTACAGGCAGCACCATTATTGCGGCTGTCGTGAAAATCTTCTCTGCCTTAGCACTGATTACCTCATTCTTAGGGGTCGCACTAGGTTTACTAGAATGTATTGACGACTTATTAAAACGTGCCTTCAATATTTCAGCAAACCGTTTAAGTTTAGGTTTCTTAACCTTCCTTCCGCCATTGCTCTTTGCATTCTTCTATCCAGAAGGCTTCATCCTTGCATTAGGTTATGCAGGACAAATGTTTGCTTTCTATGCGGTAGTATTGCCGGCAGCATTGGTTTGGAAAGCTCGCCATCAACATCCAAACTTACCTTATCGTGTGCCGGGTGGTTCAGGGGTTCTACTCTTTGTCTCAATTTTAGGGATTATTATCGTGAGTATCCCATTCCTCATTAAATTAGGTGTATTGCCTGAAGTAGTAGGTTAATAACACGATTAAAATAAAAGTGCGGTTAAAAATCAGTGTGTTTTTAACCGCACTTTTATTCTATTATCAGACTTGGGAAAGGTGTCATTTCACTATTGGTAGTGAAAAAATTTCGTTATTATATTGATGAATATACTAAAGGAGTAACAAATGTACACCCAGAATAGTATTCCCTTATATACAGTCAAAGGAGAGGATTCTCGTAGTCCTTTAAATTTTTTTTATGGTGGAACAGGTGGCTTAGATGAACCTGAGTTTAGTATAAAAACCTACTTTAATATTGTTTATTATGAGGGAGATTTTTTAAAAGCTATTTATTCTGTTCTGGTAGAAAAGGATGGATTCTGTGAGGAGGGAGCAGATTGTTATTACCCTGATATGAATAGTCCGTTTCCAGAAGATCACTTCGAAGGGGTAAGGTTTGAGATTGGAGGCCTATGTGATCCTAGATACCAAATTCATGTATCTGAAGAAATCTGCTTTATGTATTTTAAAAAAGCATGCAAACGTTTTTTAGAATTACATCCTGAAAAAGAATATGTAAACTTTATTAATTGTATTTTGAACAATTGGATGCCTACCAAGGTGACTTAAAATTCTGCATTTATGCCCAAATAGAAGAATAATAGAGGAAATGTATGCAAAATAGCTTTTTAGTTAGAGCCTTGATACTGTTTTTAATTATATATGTAACATTGCTCTTTAGAGATATATTCTTTATGGGATATGCTTATATTCGGTTTCAGGAAGTTTATTGGGATAATATTGCTTTTTATGAAGCGTTTAGAGCTACTTTACCTATATATCTTCCATTAGTCGTATTGGATTTATTATATGTTCTAGCTAAAAGGAGCACTCAAAGTAGTAAGTAATAAATCCTAGGGAATACTTCAATAAGCAAGCATGAGCAAAGTCAAGTGTTGTACATCCTACAAAGTGCGGCCAAATTTCAAAGAGTTTTAAAACCTCTCGAAAATTGACCGCACTTTTTTATGCTTTCTCTTTGATTGCTTTAAGATAGCGATATACGCTAGGTTCTGAGATTTTCAAATATTTAGCAACTATCGGAATGGCACCCTTGATATTGAAAATACCCTTATCAAATAAGACTTTAATGGCGTTTTCCCGTTGTCTTAAGCTGAGTGGTTTATCGGAATGTAATAGGGTGAAATCAAGGTATTCACAAAGGATATCTTCGATGGAATTCTCGAGTTTTTCTTTATTAATTATTTCAGCTTCTTCCACTTCGGCAAAGGCCGCATCAATACCTAAAATATTGACGAAGTTTCCAAGGTTTTCCAG
>CAUGKJ010000102.1 GCA_959600045.1 uncultured Haemophilus sp. | reverse complement strand
AGCGAAACCTGAAGGCTTATATTTAGTGAATGTCATTTACCCTGAAAAATTTGCGATTCCACAGAAAAATTTAGGGCCATTGTTTTTAGAAGATAATCTCATCTGACTAGCAAATTTCGCTAAATTATGATTAAATACGCAAACTTTTCTAGTTAATAAAAAAGGTAAAAAATGAGCTGGATTGATAGAATTTTTAGCAAAGGAACCTCTTCCTCTGCATCACGCAAAGCTAACGTACCAGAAGGGGTTTGGACAAAATGTACCTCTTGTGAACAAGTTCTTTACGGTGAAGAAGTAAAACGTAATTTATATGTTTGTCCAAAATGCGGTCATCATATGCGTATTGATGCCCGTGAGCGCCTTTTAGCCTTGTTAGATGAAGGTTCAAGCCAAGAATTATCGGCTGATTTAGAACCAAAAGATATTCTTAAATTTAAAGATTTAAAAAAATATAAAGATCGTATTTCTGCAGCTCAAAAAGAAACGGGCGAAAAAGATGCGTTAATTACGATGACCGGTACACTTTACAATATGCCTATTGTTGTTGCGGCTTCAAACTTTAGCTTTATGGGCGGCTCAATGGGATCGGTTGTGGGGGCAAAATTTGTGAAAGCGGCAGAAAAAGCAATGGAATTAAATTGTCCGTTTGTGTGTTTCTCTGCAAGTGGTGGCGCACGTATGCAAGAAGCACTTTTCTCCTTAATGCAAATGGCGAAAACCAGTGCGGTTTTGGCAAAAATGCGTGAAAAAGGCGTGCCGTTTATTTCGGTATTAACCGACCCAACATTAGGTGGGGTATCTGCAAGTTTTGCCATGTTAGGTGATGTGAACATCGCCGAGCCAAAAGCATTAATCGGTTTTGCAGGCCCACGTGTTATCGAACAAACTGTACGTGAGAAATTACCGGAAGGCTTCCAACGTAGTGAATTCTTACTTGAGAAAGGGGCGATTGATATGATCGTGAAACGTTCAGAAATGCGTTCAACCCTTGGAAACCTTTTAAGCAAACTCACCAATCAACCTTCACCTTTTGTTGAGGTAGAAGTTGTTGAAAATGCTTAGTACAATGAATTTAAAAGCCACTTCGCCACTCGCTGAGTGGCTTTCTTATTTGGAAAACAGTCACTTCAAAGCAATTGATTTAGGGCTAGAACGTATTAAGTTAGTGGCAGAAGAATTGGATCTTTTGAATCCCGCACCTTATGTGATCACGGTGGGGGGCACAAATGGTAAAGGAACAACTTGCCGTTTGCTTGAAACCATTTTGTTAAATCACGGCTTGCGTGTGGGTGTGTATTCTTCTCCTCATTTATTGCGCTATAACGAGCGGGTTCGTATTCAAAATCAAGACTTGCCGGATGAAATGCATACCGCTTCTTTTGATTTCATCGAAAAGCATAAAACGCAATCCCTCACTTATTTTGAATTTAGCACGTTGTCGGCTTTGCATTTATTTAAACAAGCGAAGCTTGATGTGGTTATTTTAGAAGTGGGGCTTGGTGGACGCTTAGACGCAACGAATATTGTTGATAATGATCTGGCAGTAATCACCAGTATTGATATTGATCATACGGATTTTCTGGGTTCAACACGTGAAGAAATTAGCTTTGAAAAAGCAGGCATTTTCCGCGCAAACAAACCGGTTGTGATTGGCGAACCAAATGTCCCACAACCAATGCTAGAACAAGCTGAGAAGCTACATTGCCACGTTTCACGTCGAGATGTTAATTGGTCGTTTAAAGTCAATGATCAAACTTGGATATGGCAGAGCAATAAAGTGCGGTTAGAAAATCTGCCATTTTGTCAAATTCCATTAGCCAATGCCGCAACCGCTTTGGCTGCTGTTGAACAGCTGCCTTTTGATATTTCTGTCGATACCATTAAACGTTCATTAATTGAAGTGGAATTGGTGGGGCGTTTTCAGCAATTGAAAGGCAATCAGCTAGAAAAGCTAGCAGAACGCTTGAATGTACCTTATTCACAGTTGCCAAAAGTGATCATCGATGTTGGGCATAATCCTCATGCGGCAAAATATTTAGCCGAAAAATTGACCTCACTTAAAACACAAATTTCAGGTCGAATCATTGCCGTTTGCGGTATGTTAAAAGATAAAGATGCTGAGTCGGTGTTTACCCAACTTACTTCCGTTATTGACCAATGGCACTGTGTAACATTAGGGGGTTACCGTGGTCAATCCGGTGATGACTTAAATGCAAAATTGACATTAGTTTACCCATCAGCAAAAAGCGTTTCTGAAGATTCTGTCATTGAAGGGGTTCAAAGTGCGGTTAAAAATGCCGATAAAAATGACATTGTGCTGGTATTTGGATCTTTCCACACAGTGGGAGAGTTTTTGGAATATTTAGCATAATGAAAAATAATAAAGGCTGGTTTTGACCAGCCTTTTTGTTTTTAAAGTATTTTGTGAAAGTAATCACTTAATTCTGAGTATTGGAATGTAAATCCGCAATCTAACAAGTGTTTTGGATAGGCATTCTGGCTGTCTAAAAGAATGCAAGCTCGCTCGCCTAGAATAGTAGTTAATAAAAACTGAGGCACTTGAGCAAAATAAGGGCGATGTAATGCCTTACCTAATAATTGGTTAAAGGTCTTGTTTTTAACGGGATGTGGCGCAGTAAAATTAAATGCACCTTCACAATCATTATGGTCAAGTAAGAAGAGAAGTCCTTTTACCATATCCTCTAACGCGATCCAGCTCCAATATTGCTCACCATTCCCTAATTTGCCGCCTAATCCAAAGCGATAGAGCGGTAGAATTTTAGCAAAAGCCCCACCTTTTGGAGAAAGCACCAATCCTGTTCTCACTAAACAGACTCTTGTGTTGGCTTGCTTTGCTGCATTTTCCCAATCAATACAAAGTTGCGCGGTAAATTGAGTACTTGGATTGGTATCTTCGGTGATCACGTCTTCGCCACAGTTTCCATAAATTCCCGTTGCGGAACCTGAAATAAGGGCTGGGAGATATTCACTTTGATTAATAAGTTGAACAAGCTGTTGTGTTAAATCAATGCGACTATGACGCAGTTTCTCTTTTTGTTGAAGTGTCCATCTTTTATCGAAGATTGGCTCACCGGCAAGATTAATGACCGCATCAAATTCATTTAAGTCTTTGAGTGTTGAAAGTGCGGTCAAAAATTGTGGTGTTTTTTCAGGAAAAATAGTTTGGGCTTTTTCAATAGAGCGAGTTAATACAGTAACGCTATCGCCACGTGAAAGTAGTGATTCAACTAAGGGTTTCCCAACAAATCCGGTTCCACCGGTCACTAAGATATTCATTATAGATTGCTTTCAAAGAGCGTTTGAATTTGTCCTAAAAGCGATTTAATTGTTGTGTCTTTTGTTGGTGTCACAAAAATGGTGTCATCTCCTGCAATCGTGCCTAAAATGCCTTCAGGTTTACCTATGGAATCCAATAAGCGAGCAATCAACTGCGCGGCACCTGGAGAGGTTTTAATGACGATAACAAAATCATTGTGATCAATATCCAAAACCAGATTTTTTAATGGACTGCTGGTGGCGGGTACACTTAATTCACTTGGTAAGCAATACACCATTTCCATTTTCGTATTTCTCGCACGAACCGCACCAAATTTACTTAGCATGCGTGAAACTTTAGACTGGTTAATGCTTTGAAATCCTTGGTTTTTTAAGGCGTCAACAATTTCACTCTGAGAGGCAAATCGTTCTTGATGGAGCAGTTCTTTAAATGCTTTTGTTAATTGATCTGACATAGTTATTCTCATATAGGGGAATTTGCATAAGAATTGCATAAAAATTCATTTTAAGCAATTAAAATAAATTTACCATTTGAAAAGTTTGAGCTAGATCGCATTATTGAATTTCTCTGTTTGTAATTTAATGACTAAGACTTTAAAATTCTACCTAGTTAGGATTAATTAATACATGAGGAGTATTTTATGAAAGTTGCAGTATTAGGCGCAGCAGGCGGTATTGGTCAAGCATTAGCCTTATTACTTAAATTACAATTACCCGCTGAAAGTGAATTAGCACTTTATGATATTGCACCAGTGACACCAGGTGTGGCTAAAGATGTGAGTCATATTCCAACAGCGGTGAAAGTAGAAGGTTTTGCGGGAGAAGATCCAACACCTGCACTTAAAGGTGCTGATGTCGTTTTAATTTCTGCAGGGGTTGCACGTAAACCGGGTATGGATCGTTCAGATCTTTTCAACATCAATGCGAGTATCGTGCGTAACTTAATTGAACATGTTGCAAAAACTTGTCCAAAAGCTTGTGTAGGTATTATCACCAACCCTGTGAACACGACTGTTGCGATTGCTGCAGAAGTATTGAAAAAAGCGGGTGTTTACGACAAACGTAAATTATTCGGTGTCACCACTTTAGACGTGTTACGTTCTGAAACATTCGTATCTGAATTAAAAGGCTTAAATGTTTCTCGTACAAGCGTACCAGTTATTGGTGGACACTCAGGTGTAACTATTCTTCCATTACTTTCACAAGTTCAATATGCTGAGTGGAAAGAAGAGGAAATTGCACCATTAACAAAACGTATCCAAAATGCAGGTACTGAAGTGGTTGAAGCAAAAGCAGGTGGC
>CAUGKJ010000101.1 GCA_959600045.1 uncultured Haemophilus sp. | reverse complement strand
ACTTTTTTCTCTGTATATATAGACAAAAAGCCTGAAGAATTTACACTTTTTGAACAAAAAAGCAAGCCAATAGCCTATTTCTACTTGAGAAATTCACCATAAAAAATGACCGCACTTCATCACAAAGTGCGGTCAATTTTTCATTTATTTATTGGATTAATAAACCCCTTGAGCCAACATTGCATCAGCTACTTTTACAAAGCCTGCTACGTTTGCGCCCACTACGTAGTTAATGTTTGCTTGGCCTTCTGCTGAACCGTATTTTTTACAGTTTGCATGAATATCTAACATGATGCGATGAAGCTGTCTATCCACCTCTTCAGCTGTCCAGTATAAACGTTGTGAACTTTGCGCCATTTCTAAACCCGATGTCGCAACACCACCTGCATTAGCCGCTTTACCTGGACCAAATAATACACCTGCCTCTAAGAATGCTTCTGTCGCTTCGATAGTGGTTGGCATGTTTGCCCCCTCAGCGACTAATTTCACACCATTTGCAATTAAGGCTTTCGCATCAGAGATCTCTAATTCATTTTGGGTTGCGCAAGGAAGTGCAATATCTGCTTTCACTTCCCAAGGGCGTTTACCCGAAAAATATTGAAGGCCAAATTGTTTTGCAAACTCTTCTACTCGACCACGTTTTACATTTTTGAGCTCTAATAACGCTTCTAATTTTTCACGATCGAATCCTTCTGGTAAATACACGTAACCCGCAGAGTCAGAACAGGTTACGACTTTCGCACCGAGCGCCATCGCTTTTTCAATCGCATATTGCGCCACGTTACCCGAACCAGAAACTAAAACTGTTTTACCTTGGAAGCTATCCCCTTTTTCTGCAAGCATTGCTTGGGCAAAATAAACCAATCCATACCCCGTTGCTTCTGGACGAATTAAGCTCCCACCGAATGAAAGACCACGACCAGTAAACACGCAAGCCGCTTGGTTTGATAATTTTTTCATATAACCTGCAAGATAACCGACTTCGCGACCACCTACACCGATATCACCGGCGGGCACATCGGTATCCGGACCTACATGACGATACAATTCAGCCATTAATGCTTGGCAGAAACGCATCACTTCAGCATCTGATTTGCTTTTAGGATCAAAATCTGAGCCCCCTTTCGCACCGCCCATTGGCAATGTAGTTAAGGCATTTTTAAAGATCTGTTCAAAACCTAAGAATTTTAAGATTGATAAGTTAACGGATGGATGAAAACGCATGCCCCCTTTAAAGGGACCAATTGCACTGTTGAATTGCACACGGAAAGCACGGTTTACTTGAACTTGGCCTTTATCATCAGTCCATGCCACACGGAATTGGATTGCGCGCTCTGGCTCAACTAAACGCTCTAATAAAGCTTCTGAACGGTATTTAGGGTTTGCTTCCAAGAAAGGCCAGATTGACGTGAAGACTTCACGAACGGCTTGTAAAAATTCAGGTTGGTGACCGTCACGTTGAGCCACTTTTTCAAGAAATGCGTCTAATGATGCTACTGCTGACATAGGATTTTCCTTCTAGTAGTGAGTTAATATGATGTGTGTAACGTTATTTTATTTATCACCGTCTTGTTGCGGCGTGTCATCAATATAACAATAGAAAAATCAACTAGGCAATAGTTTTTTTATAGAAAAAATGAAGAAAAAATAAAAAACGAGAAAACATTTAATATTTTCTCGTTTTTATTAGATGAGATCTAAAATCAGTACCTAGATTAGCACTTCAAGTTAAAAAGTGCTTATTTATTTTTACCTTCTAAGTAAAGCCATTCAGCGACTTGCTTCGCAAAATACGTCAAAATACCATCCGCACCCGCACGCTTAAAGCAAAGCAATGATTCCATAATGCATTCTTTTTCTTTCAGCCAACCATTTTGAATGGCCGCCATATGCATCGCATATTCACCAGAAACTTGATAAGCAAAGGTTGGCACGCCGAAATAGTCTTTCACACGATATACCATGTCTAAATATGGCATACCTGGTTTCACCATCACCATATCTGCCCCTTCTTGTAAATCAAGAGCCACTTCTTGCAAGCCTTCATTACCGTTGGCTGGATCTAGTTGATAGGTTTTCTTGTCTCCACCTTTCAGGTTGCCGGCAGAACCGACTGCATCACGGAATGGACCATAATAGTTAGACGCATATTTTGCAGAATACGCCATAATTTGCGTATTGATATGACCATTTTCTTCCAATGCCTGACGAATACGACCAATACGTCCATCCATCATATCACTCGGTGCAACAATATCAGCACCAGCTTCAGCGTGTGAAACAGCCTGTTTAATCAGGATATCTGTTGTAATATCGTTTAATACATAGCCTTCTTCATCAATGATCCCGTCTTGTCCGTGTAGTGTATAAGGATCGAGTGCGACATCGGTTAATACACCTAATTCTGGATAAGCGGCTTTCAATGCTCTCACTGCGCGCTGTACCAAACCATTCGGGTTAAATGCCTCATCTGCCATTAAAGATTTTTTATCTTGCTCAACTACAGGGAATAATGAAATCACTGGCACGCCGTATTTCACTAAAAGACCAGCTTCGATTAATAACTGATCGATCGTTAAACGTTCAACTTTAGGCATAGAAGGGACTGGTTCACGATGATTTTCACCTTCAATAATAAATACCGGATAAATTAAATCATTCGCTGTTAAGGTATTTTCTGCCACTAAACGGCGACTAAAATCATGTTTACGTAAGCGACGAAGACGACGGGTTGGAAAACCGCCTAAAATTTGTTGAGTCATAATAATATTTCCTGTTTTTATGATGTTAAAAGGGCGTATCACCTACGCCCATTTTCTTAATCTTTGTGATTCAAATCACCCTGATTTTCTACCGCACTTTCTTCATCAGTTGCCTCTTCTTCATCCTCTTTCGGTTGATAGAAACGTGCAACTAACAAGCCTAATTCAAAGAGAAGACACATTGGTACAGCAAGTAAAGTTTGAGAGAACACGTCTGGTGGCGTTAAGATCATGCCAACAAAGAATGCTCCCACAATAATATAAGGGCGTTTTGCCGCCAATGCTTTCGTGGTTGTGACACCTGTCCAGCAAAGCAAAATAATGGCAACGGGTACTTCAAAGCACACACCGAAAGCCAAGAATAATGCTAGTGCAAAATCAAGGTAACTGCTGATATCTGTTGCGATAGCTACCCCTTCTGGTGCAGTTTGCGTAAAGAAACTAAACACGAAAGGGAAAACAACATAATAAGCAAACGCCACACCGCAATAGAATAAAACGGTACTGGAAAATAATAACGGATAAATTAAACGTTTTTCATGTTGATACAGTGCCGGTGCAACAAATGCCCAAATTTGATAAAGCAAATAAGGTACAGAAATAAACACCGAAACAATCGCGGTTAATTTAATTGGCGTAAAGAAAGGCGTTTGAATATTGGTGGCAATCATGGTTGCGCCCTTCGGCATTACAGCCGTTAAAGGTGCAGCGACAAAATGATAAATATCATTAGAAAAATAAACCAACGCCACAAAAACCACTAAAATACAAATTACACAACGTAATAAGCGGTTTCTGAGTTCAACAAGATGGGTAATTAACGGTTGGGAATCGTCCGTCGTATTGCTCATAATTATTCTCTAGGACTTAGCTTCAGATTTAGGTGCTGGTTGCAGTTCCACATCATCCGGCGAATAGTAATCAGATAAACGCTCGGTTAATTCAGCTTGTTCATGGGCTTCAAGTGCGGTCAAATCTACTTCTGTTTTTTCAGGTTCTGAAACTTCAGCAAGTTCATTCTCTACATGCTCTGCCGATACTGTTTCAGCCGATTTTTCTGTAGTTTCTTGTGAATTCACCACGAGTTTTTCAGCAGAATCAGCCGAATTTTCAGCCGCACTTTTAATTTCTTTAATTTGCTCTTCTACCGTTGTGCCCGCTGCAGCCGCTTTTTCTTCTAGCTCTGCACGCATTTTTTGAGCCTGTTCTTTCAGCTCTTCAACGGTTTTACTTAAGTCTGGGGAAAGCTGTTTGAGATTAAGTTGTTCCGCTTTCTTAATACTATCTTGCAACTCTTGCAATTTAAGCTCTTGTTTTAATTCATTTTGAACATTAGCTGCCAATCCACGGATCGTTTTCACCCAGCCCATTACCGTGCGAATAGCCACAGGTAAACGCTTAGGGCCTAGCACTACTAAGCCCACAAGCATCAATAAAACAAGTTCGGAAAAACCAATATCAAACACGGTTATGCCTGTTCTTTATCTTTTACAGTTTCAGTTTTTTCAGCGGTGGTTGTACCGTCTTTAATTTGAGTAAACTCAGCATCCTTTTTCGGCTCGTCATCAGACATCGCTTTTTTAAAGCCTTTTACCGCTGCGCCAAGATCAGATCCCGCATTGCGTAATTTTTTGGTACCAAATACTAATAAAATCACGACTAATAAAATAATCATTTGTGCTGGGGATAAACCAAACATAGAAAAACTCCGTTAGAATTAAATTGAAAATTTGGGCTTGAATATACTCTTTTTATGCATTTGTCTCAAGAGGTAATTTTAAAAGTGCGGTCAAAAAATTAGAGGATTTTCAACCGCACTTTAGTCTTATTATTCAGCCAGTTCTGTTTGCTC
>CAUGKJ010000100.1 GCA_959600045.1 uncultured Haemophilus sp. | reverse complement strand
TTTAATGAATTTAGATGAAAAAGATTGCCCTTTAATGAAAGATTATTTCATCACAAAACAGATACCCTATAATAAGAAAAATGGGTTAAAATTATTACGTTCGGAAATTGCACAAAAATTAAAAAAGGAGGCAAAATGAGCGAACAAGAAAAAAAAGGTTGGTTCCGTAAAGCGGTAGATGAATATAATAAATTTTGCAGTGAGCTTGGTTTAGATAAAGGTAGTTGTCGAGGTTGTATGCCACGCATTGAATTTGATGATGATGGTAAGGTAAAAAAAGAGAAACCACTAGAACCACTCAAAAAATAAAAGGAAACAGGGTTAACTAAACCCTGTTTTTTTATACAGATAAATATTGAAAAGTAGAGTGAATTTGCTAAACTAATCAGCTATTCACGCAAAAATGAGATAAAAATTGACCGCGCTTATGAAAACAACCTATTTTAATTTTGATATTCCAACTCAGCCCAATGACCATAAAATTCTTGGCAATGTATTAGCGAGTGCAGATGCACTTGCTGTTAGTGAACTTGCAGAGCAATACGATGGATTGACTGTGGTTGTGACACCGGATACCAAAAGTGCGGTTCGTTTATCACAAGTTTTACTGGATTTAACTTCTCAGACCGTTCAGTTTTTTCCTGATTGGGAAACTTTGCATTCTTATTCTTTTTCTCCTCATCAAGAAATTATTTCTTCGCGTTTAAGTGCGTTATTTCATTTACAAAATACTAAAAAAGGTATCTTTGTTTTACCGATTAGCACATTAATGCAACGTGTGTGCCCGCCGAAATATCTACAGCACAATGTCCTTCTGATTAAAAAAGGTGACCGTATTGTCATTGAAAAATTGCGATTACAATTAGAGTCAGCAGGATATCGTTCCGTAGAGCAAGTACTAGAACATGGTGAATATGCTGTGCGCGGATCACTTTTAGATCTTTTCCCAATGGGAAGTGCGGTTCCATTTCGTTTAGATTTTTTTGATGATGAAATTGATTCGATTCGTACTTTTGATGTCGATACGCAGCGAACGTTAGATGAAATTCAATCTATTAATTTATTACCTGCACACGAATTTCCAACAGATGAGAAAGGTATTGAGTTTTTTCGCACACAATTTAGAGAAACCTTTGGTGAAATTCGTCGTGATCCAGAACATATTTATCAGCAAATCAGTAAAGGCACATTAATTTCAGGGATTGAATATTGGCAGCCGTTATTCTTTGATGAAATGGCAACGTTGTTTGATTACTTGCCAGAAAAAACGTTGTTTGTGGATATGGAAACAAATCAAGCACAAGGTGAACGTTTTTATCTTGATGCAAAACAGCGATATGAGCATCGAAAAGTCGATCCAATGCGCCCTCTTTTGCCGCCAGAACGTTTGTGGCTAAGTATTAATGCAGTAAATCATGCATTAAAAAATTATCCTAAAATTAATTTTAAAGCAGAAAAAGTGCGGTCATCTGTTCGTCAGAAAAATTTAGCGGTGTCCGCATTACCTGTCTTGACCATTCAATCACAGCAAAAAGAACCGTTATCGCAACTTCGTCAGTTTATTGAGCATTTTAAAGGAGATGTTTTATTTTCAGTTGAAACTGAAGGACGACGTGAAACTTTACTGGATTTACTTTCACCATTAAAAATTAAACCAAAACAAATTAAAACCTTATCTGAAGCCAATCAAGACAAGTTTAATCTGTGGGTCAGTCGTCTTGAGCAAGGTTTTATTCTTGATGAGGCCAAATTAGCTGTCATTACTGAACATGAAATTTTAGGTGAGCGAGTACAGCAACGTCAGCGTGATAAACGTAAGGCTGTCAATCCAGATACCTTAGTGCGTAATCTAGCTGAATTAAAAATAGGGCAGCCCGTGGTGCATTTAGATCATGGTGTTGGGCGTTATGGTGGGTTAGTTACGCTTGATACAGGGGGCTTAAAAGCAGAATATTTGCTGATCAATTATGCGAATGAGTCCAAACTTTATGTGCCAGTTGGTTCTCTTTATTTGATTAGTCGATATGTAGGCGGCTCAGATGAAACAGCGCCATTACATAAATTAGGTAATGAATCATGGGCGAAAATGCGTCAAAAAGCCGCTGAAAAAATTCGTGATGTGGCTGCGGAATTACTTGATGTGTATGCTCAAAGAGAAGTGAAAAAAGGCTTTGAATTTAAATATGAGCGTGAGGAATTCCAGCAATTCGCTGCAACCTTCCCTTTTGAAGAAACGCATGATCAAGCCATGGCGATTAACGCAGTCATTTCGGATATGTGTCAACCAAAAGCAATGGACCGTTTAGTTTGTGGTGATGTGGGCTTTGGGAAGACTGAAGTAGCGATGCGAGCCGCATTTTTGGCGGTCATGAACCATAAACAAGTGGCTGTATTAGTCCCTACAACCTTGTTAGCTCAACAGCATTACGAGAATTTTAAAGATCGTTTTGCTAATTTGCCGGTTAATGTGGAAGTACTTTCTCGCTTTAAAACAACCAAAGAGCAAAAACAAATCTTAGAAAATTTAGCCGAAGGAAAAGTCGATATTCTGATTGGAACCCATAAATTAATTCAATACTATGTTAAGTTTTCGGATCTTGGCTTACTCATCATCGATGAAGAACATCGCTTTGGTGTAGGACAAAAAGAGAAAATTAAACAACTTCGAGCGAATATTGATATTTTAACGCTTACCGCAACACCAATTCCTCGTACTTTGAATATGGCGATGAATGGTATTCGCGATCTTTCTATTATTGCAACACCACCGGCTCGCCGAGTGAGTATCAAAACATTTGTTCGTCAGAAAGATGATTTAATTATTCGTGAAGCGATTCTGCGTGAGATTTTACGTGGCGGCCAAGTTTATTATTTGTATAATGATGTGGCGAGTATTGAAAATACGGCTGAAAAACTGACCGCACTTGTACCAGAAGCTCGTGTCGTGATTGGTCATGGTCAAATGCGAGAACGTGAACTTGAACGCGTGATGAGTGATTTTTATCATCAACGTTATAACGTATTAGTTTGTTCCACTATTATTGAAACGGGGATTGATGTACCAACGGCAAATACGATTATTATTGAACGTGCAGATAATTTTGGCTTGGCACAGCTTCACCAGTTGCGTGGTCGAGTAGGACGTTCTCACCACCAAGCTTATGCCTATTTGCTTACACCTCCGCCGAAATTAATGACGAAAGATGCGAAACGTCGTTTAGAGGCATTAGAAAGTTTAGATAACTTAGGTGCAGGCTTTATTCTTGCAACG
Organism: uncultured Haemophilus sp.; assembly: GCA_959600045.1. Classification (GTDB taxonomy): domain Bacteria; phylum Pseudomonadota; class Gammaproteobacteria; order Enterobacterales; family Pasteurellaceae; genus Haemophilus_D. Next base: position 1,396 of record CAUGKJ010000100.1, on the reverse strand, counting down.
CACGATTTAGAAATTCGCGGTGCAGGTGAATTATTAGGGAATGAACAAAGTGGGCAAATTGAAAGTATCGGTTTTTCACTTTATATGGAATTACTTGATGCAGCAGTTAAAGCCTTAAAAGAGGGGAGAGAACCTTCATTAGAAGAGATTACACATCAGCAAGCCGAAATTGAGTTACGTGTTCCAGCCCTATTGCTTGAGGATTATCTGGGCGATGTGAATATGCGTTTGTCGTTCTATAAACGCATTGCAGCAGCAGAAAGCAAACAAGAGTTAGATGAATTAAAAGTTGAATTGATTGATCGTTTTGGTTTATTACCTGAAGCAACGAAAAATCTTTTACAAATTGCTGAAATGCGTTTAATGGTGAAACCATTAAAAGTACTGAAAATCGATGCAGGGGCTCAAGGTGGCTTTATTGAATTCTCACCTTCAGCAAAAGTTGATCCAGAAAAATTCATCAAATTAATTCAACAAAATCCAATTGTTTATCGCTTTGATGGGCCATTAAAATTTAAGTTTGTGAAAGCACTTCCAGAAAACAAAGAGCGGTTAGAATTTGTGATGGATTTAGTGAAGACACTTACTGAGTAGCAAGTAAATAAAAAGGCTGACAAAATGTCAGCCTTTCTTTTTAACGTTTTATTAGTGAAGCGCTTCAACAACGCTTAAGAACATTTTTAAGATACCGGCATTTAATAAGTCGATAAAGAAAGCCCCTACCATTGGTACGATTAAGAACGCTTTGTGAGATGGTCCGAAACGACTGGTAATCGCTTGCATGTTAGCAACGGCTGTTGGTGTAGCACCGAGACCGAAACCACAGTGACCTGCACTTAATACAATCGCATCATAATCTTTACCCATCATACGGTATGTGACGTAGATAGCGAAGAAAGCCATGAAGACAACTTGAACCGCTAAGATAACTAATACATCTGTTGCAAGACCTGCTAATTCCCAAAGTTTGAGAGACATTAACGCAATTGCTAAGAAGATAGATAAACCTACGCTACCTAATACGTCAATCGCTGAATCAGCCACTTGGAATTTGAATAAGTGAGTTAAGCTGTTACGAATGATTACACCTGTAAACAAACACCATACGAATGTTGGTAATTGAATGTGTGTACCTTTTGTTAAGCCATCTAAATATTGACCGATGAGTAAACATAAAGAAAGCATAGCGATGGTTTCAATGATTGAACGCGCATTGATTTTACGTTTATAAGTTGGGTGCTCAAATGCTTCTTGTACGTCATCTACTTCATCATTCTCTGGGTTCTCACCTTGTTTTTGATGATTTAATAAATAACGAGATACTGGACCACCTAAGATACCACCAAAGACTAAACCAAATGTAGCACACGCCATAGCGATTTCTGTCGCAGCTGGT
>CAUGKJ010000099.1 GCA_959600045.1 uncultured Haemophilus sp. | reverse complement strand
GATTTCGCTCCTGCTGACCTTGATTATCGTGAGCAGTATTCTCGATTTTATTCGTAAACCTAATATTCCGCCTGAAATCAATGCAACGGCACTTTATGATTTGCAGGGAAACGCCTTCTTTTTACCTCAATTAGATCAAGCTAAGCCGACAATCATTTATTTCTGGGGAAGTTGGTGCGGTTATTGTCGTTATACTTCTCCAGCGATTGATTCACTTTCAGAAGAAGGCTATCCGGTAGTCTCTGTCGCGCTACGTTCGGGGACAAATAAGGACGTGGAAGATTATTTACAAACACATCACTATCAGTTTACAACGGTGAATGATCCTCAAGGCAAGATTGCGGATCAATGGCAGGTGAATGTGACACCGACGATTATTATTTTAAACAAAGGAAAAATGGATTTGGCTACAACAGGCTGGACGAGTTATTGGGGCTTAAAAGTGCGGTTGTTTTTCACAGAGTTTTTTGGCTAAGCGACGCAAAATCTATTACAATACACAGACTTATTTTAAAGAGGACAGAATTATGATTATCGTAACAGGTGGCGCTGGTTTTATCGGCAGTAATATCGTTAAAGCATTAAACGATATGGGACGCAAAGATATTTTAGTGGTGGATAACTTAAAAGACGGGACTAAATTTATTAACTTAGTGGATCTTGATATCGCAGATTACTGTGATAAAGAAGACTTCATTGCGTCAATTATTGCAGGTGATGATTTAGGTGAGATCGATGCAGTATTCCATGAAGGGGCTTGCTCAGCGACCACTGAATGGGATGGCAAATACATCATGCATAATAACTACGAATATTCAAAAGAGTTATTGCATTACTGCTTAGATCGTCAAATTCCGTTCTTGTATGCATCAAGTGCGGCAACTTATGGCGACAAAACTGAATTCCGTGAAGAGCGTGAATTTGAAGGTCCATTGAATGTGTATGGTTATTCTAAATTCTTATTTGACCAATATGTGCGTGCGATTTTACCTGAAGCAAAATCACCAGTATGTGGTTTCCGTTATTTCAACGTGTATGGTCCACGTGAAGGCCATAAAGGTTCAATGGCGAGTGTGGCATTCCACTTAAATAACCAAATTCTTAAAGGCGAAAATCCAAAATTATTTGCAGGCAGTGAACACTTCCGCCGTGATTTCGTTTATGTAGGTGATGTGGCACAAGTCAACATTTGGTGCTGGCAAAATGGCGTTTCAGGTATCTTCAACTGTGGTACTGGTAATGCAGAGTCTTTTGCAGAAGTAGCAAAAGCAGTGATTAAATTCCATGGTAAAGGTGTAGTGGAAACTATTCCATTCCCAGAGCATTTGAAATCTCGCTATCAAGAATATACACAAGCTAACCTAGAGAAACTCCGAGCAACTGGCTACGACAAACCATTTAAAACCGTAGCGGAAGGTGTGGCTGAGTACATGGCGTGGTTAAATAAATAAGAATATTGAACAAATAATGTCGTTCAATACTAGAAAATGAATAAAGTGCGGTTAAAATTAGTCTTATTTTTAGCCGCACTTTTGTTATAAGGTAAAGCATGAATATTTTAATTATCGGCCCATCTTGGGTCGGCGATATGATGATGTCGCACAGTTTGTATCAACAACTCAAACTGCAATACCCCGATTGCCAAATTGATGTGATGGCACCCAATTGGTGTAAACCGCTTTTAGCTCGTATGCCAGAAGTGCGCCATGCCATTGAAATGCCGCTCGGACACGGCAAGTTTGCCTTGTGCGAACGTTATCGTTTAGGTAAGGCGTTACGCAATCAATATGATATGGCAATCGTATTACCAAACTCGTTGAAGTCAGCCTTTATTCCCGCCTTTGCAAAAATTGCGGTGCGTCGTGGTTGGAAAGGGGAAAGCCGTTATTTCTTGCTTAACGATTTACGCAATAACAAACGTGATTACCCTATGATGGTGCAACGTTATGTCGCGTTAGCCTTTGAGCAAAATGCGGTACCGAAATCGGCAGATATTCCTGTTCTAAAACCTTATTTAACCGTTGATCCAACTCAACAAGCGGAAACCTTAAAAAACTTTGAAAAACAGACCGCTCTTTTAGGTGAACGTCCGATTATCGGGTTCTGTCCTGGAGCTGAATTTGGCCCGGCAAAACGTTGGCCGCATTATCATTATGCTAAATTAGCCGAAATGCTGATTGAAAAAGGCTATGCGGTAGAATTATTTGGTTCACCAAAAGACGTGGAAGCAGGAGAGCAAATCCGCAATGCGTTGCCAGTAGAACTGCAACCGTTTTGTTTAAATTTAGCGGGACAAACTAACCTGAATCAAGCGGTAGATTTAATTGCTAATTGTACCGCAGTGGTAAGCAATGACAGTGGCTTAATGCATATTGCCGCTGCGACAGATCGTCCGTTGGTCGCGCTTTACGGCCCAACGAGCCCAACTTATACGCCACCATTATCTGATAAAGCGGTGATTATTCGTTTAATTGAAGGTGATTTAATTAAGGTTCGTAAAAGTACAGATAGCTCAGAAGGTTATCATCAAAGTTTGATTGATATTACACCAGAAATGGCATTAGAAAAATTAGAAGCACTATTAGCAAAATGAATCCTCTTCGCATACATTTACAATTAATCGGAATGGCCATTTTATGGGGCGCTTCCTGGCCTTGGGGGCGAGTGGTTGCTCAAGCTATGCCGACGTTTGTTGCCTCCAGTTTACGATTTTTCTTTGCGATTATTCCGCTCATGATTTGGTTATATGCGGCAAATCGCTTTAAATATGCGAAACAACTAAGAGCAAACCAATGGATAGGGTTGTTTGTGACTGCCTTTTTCGGTGTTTTTGCCTATTCCACGTTTTTTATCTGGGGACTGAAATATCTTCCTGCAGGGCAAGCAGCCGTTATTGTGGCAACAAACCCAGTTTTCACGACGCTTTTGGCAATTTTTTTATTTAAAGAAAAATGGAATCGATGGGTAATACTCGGAATGATTATTGCCATGAGTGGATCGCTATTAGCTCTCACAAAAGGAAATTTTTCACAAATGATGGATTCCTTTGGCTTTGGGCAAATATTATTAATTGGGGCGCTAATTTGTTGGGTCGTTTACACCTTATTGGCGAGAAAAGTACTGGCGGGCATTGATTCACTCACCGCGACCACATTATCTTCCATTTTTGGTTTTTTACTGTTATTTATGAGCGCGTTATGCGTGGAAAGTGCAGATGATTGGCTTACGGTATTGAATTTATCTCAAGGTGAGTGGATCAGTTTGCTTGGTCTCGCATTTGGAGCAACAGTATTGGCCTATGCCTGGTATTTTGATGGGGTGAAATACTTAGGGGCAGGTAATGCCTCAGCTTATATCATACTTGTGCCGATTTTAGGGATTTTATTCTCAGCCGTTTGGTTGAATGAACAAGTGGATTCCTCCTTAATTATTGGGGGTGTTTTAGCGGTGTCAGGTCTCGGTATTATGCACTGGGGAAGAAGGTTAATTAAATGAAAGTATGTGTGATTAAGACTTCCTCTATGGGGGATGTGATTCATACTTTGCCGGCATTGACTGATGCGCAGCGAGCCATTCCTAATCTCTCTATTGATTGGGTGGTGGAAGAGAATTTTGCCGAAATTCCACGTTGGCATTCGGCAGTGAAGCAAATCATTCCAATTGCCTTAAGACGTTGGCGAAAATCGCCTTTTTCGATTCAGACCAAAAACGAGTGGAAATCTTACCGCACTTTATTACAAGCCAATCAATATGATGTTGTGATTGATGCGCAAGGGCTTTTTAAAAGTGCCTTTTTTGCAACACGCTTAGCTAATGGCATTAAACATGGCTATGATCGCAAAAGTATCCGTGAGCCGATTGCCTCATTTTTCTACGATAAAAAATACACTATTTCCTATCAACAACATGCGGTAGAACGTATTCGTCAACTTTTTGCGCAAGCCTTATCTTATCCATTACCGAAAGAAAAAGGGGATTATGACATTGCTCGACATTTCATTTCCGCAGATTCTATCGAACCTTATGTGATCTTTTTTCATTCTACGACAAGAGATGAGAAGCATTGGCCAGAACGAGAATGGCGAAATTTAATCGAAAAACTGACCGCACTTTCTGTTCAAGTCCGTTTACCTTGGGGAAATGAAAAAGAAAAGGCAAGAGCAGAGCGATTAGCCGCAGGTTTATCTCATGTAGTCGTTTTGCCTAAGTTTTCATTGAATGAATTGGCTGGCCAAATTGCTAATGTAAAAGCCGTGGTATCGGTGGATACGGGTCTAGCCCACTTAACTGCTGCGCTGGATAAACCGAATATTACGCTTTATGGCGCAACTGATCCGACCTTAATTGGCTGTTATGGTCAAAATCAGCATTATTTAACGGCGAATACAATGGAAAATATTACTTCAGACCAAGTGTTTTCTTCGCTTAATTTATTAATTAAATAGGCGGTAAAATAATCAAATATGTATTTATCTTGATTGATTTTAGTCAAAATATTGCCTATTTTCTGATAGTTGGCAAAATTTAGGGTTGACCATTTAAGTTGTAGTGTATAAACTGCAAAAAGTTCAATTTTTTAATAAACTTCATTAAATAATAGGGAAAGCGTTATGAAAAAAACACTTCTTGCTTTATCTGTAGCCGCATTAGCAGCAGGTTCTGCACAAGCTTATAACTTCCACATTGACCAAACTGGTACTGATGTTGATTTT
>CAUGKJ010000098.1 GCA_959600045.1 uncultured Haemophilus sp. | reverse complement strand
GGCTGCGATGAATTCGATCCCGCTAAAAACTGGATCTCCATTGATTCTCCCGTCGCACGTGCCTTAATCGGAAAAGGCGTTGATGATGAAATTCATGTTGAGACACCCTCTGGTAAAGTGCTGCTCTATGTGAACCGAATTTGGTATGAAAAATAGCGAAGTAGAAAAACAAAAGAGCGGTCAAAATTGACCGCTCTTTTTTATTCTATCAATCGGATAAATTATGCTTTATCACCAATTAATACCGACTCTAACGCAATTTCAATCATATCATTGAAGGTTAATTGACGTTCTTCTGCAGTAGTTTGTTCGTGTGTACGAATATGGTCTGAAACGGTACAGATACAAAGTGCTTTTGCACCATATTCTGCTGCCACGCCATAGATACCAGCTGCTTCCATTTCTACGCCTAAGATGCCGTATTTTTCCATCACATCAAACATTTCGAAATCTGGCGTGTAGAATAGGTCTGCAGAGAAAAGATTTCCTACGCGAACTTGCTTACCTTTTTCTTTCGCAGCTTGAACCGCTGCTTGTGCCATATCAAAATCAGCAATTGCAGCAAAATCGTTATCTTTGAAACGGATACGGTTTACTTTTGAATCAGTACATGCACCAAGGCCAATGATAACATCACGTACTTTAACGTCCATACGTACGGCACCACAAGAACCAACACGGATGATTTTTTTCACGCCATATTCAGTAATTAATTCTTTCGCATAAATTGAGCAAGATGGGATACCCATACCGTGACCCATAACAGAGATACGACGACCTTTATAAGTACCGGTATAACCCAACATATTGCGAACGTTAGTCACTTCTTTCGCATCTTCTAAGAATGTTTCAGCAATATATTTTGCACGAAGCGGATCGCCTGGCATTAATACAACATCTGCAAATGCGCCTTCAGGAGCGTTAATATGTGGAGTCATTGTTTTTTCCTCTTGTTGATAAATAAAAAGTCATTTAAGCAAACGTTTTCGCTTGCTTTAAAGTACAACACCACGAATGATTCGTGGTGTTGAGAGATAAAGTGCGGTCAAAATTCACCACATTTTAATTACATTGCTACGCCGCTTAACTCGATGAATAAACCTGCGATAGTCGCACTCATTAAGTTAGCTAATGTACCCGCTACAACTGCTTTTAAACCTAAGCGCGCAACATCACCACGACGATTTGGTGCCATACCACCGATACCACCGATTAAGATTGCGATAGAGCTGAAGTTAGCAAAACCACATAATGCGAAAGTAATGATGGCTTTAGTTTTTTCACTTAATACAACTGCTGTATCTGGTTGTAAGTATTTCGCGAACTCTAAGTAACCCACGAATTCATTTACGGCTAATTTCATACCAATCATTTGACCCGCGATTGCAGATTCATCCCAAGATACACCAATTAAGTACGCTAATGGTTTGAAGATCCAACCAAAGATTGATTGTAATGTTAAATCACCGTAACCGAACCAGCCGCCTACGCCACCTAAGATACCGTTAATTAAAGCGATTAAACCCACGAATGCGATTAACATCGCACCTACGTTTAACGCTAATTGCATACCTGCACTCGCACCACCCGCCATGGCTTCAAGCACGTTGGTTGGTTTTTCGCTATCATCCGTTTCAGGTTGTTTATCGTTAAATTGTTCAGTTTGTGGGAATAAAATTTTCGCAAATAATAAACCTGCTGGTGCAGCCATGAAAGATGCTGCGATTAAGTAAGTCAATGGTACGCCCATTCCTGCATAACCTGCCATTACTGAACCCGCGATAGAAGCTGTACCACCCGCCATAATAGCGAACAATTCAGATTGGGTCATATTTTTAATGTAAGGGCGAACCACTAAAGGTGCTTCAGTTTGACCAACGAAGATATTCGCTGCTGCAGACATCGATTCTGCTTTAGATGTACCTAACGCAGCTTGCAATGCACCACCAATCACTTTGATGACCACTTGCATGATGCCTAAGTAGTAAAGCACTGAAATTAAACCAGAGAAAAAGACGATGATTGGTAACACTTTCACCGCAAAGATAAAGCCGGCATTTGAAGGATCCGCTAAGCCACCAAAGACGAAGTTAATCCCTTCATTACCATAAGCGATAACATTTGATACACCATTTGCTGTCGCTTGCAATGCATCACGACCAAACGGCACATACAAAATAAGGGCCGCAAATCCGATTTGGATCGCCAAAGCCCCTAATACAGTACGTAAATTAATCGCCTTACGATTATTTGAAAATAATACGGCAATGACCAGTAATACGACAATGCCTAAAACGCTACCTAAAATACCCATTTTTTTCCCCTAGGTTGGTTAGATAAGTAAGTGAATAAAATTGTCCTATTCTACTTGTTTTTCGGTAAAAAGTCGGAATATTTTTACTCCTTTTTGGCATGTTTGCTTATAAAATGGTCACAATTTTGGTCAGACCACAAGATTTCGCATAGTTTTCAAGTGCTTGGGTCTGTTCAACAGTTGGGACATAAGGCGTTAGCCCTTCGGCATCTCGTGCTCCTTTTGTGTGCATTCGGATAATTTTGAACAACACATCCGGATAGTCTTTCAATAAGGACGCGACCTTTTCCACCAACTTTTCTGCATCAAAAAAATTCGCCACATAAACTAACCGCACTTCTTCCACTTTATTTAATGGTAATAATTGCGCCAAGTTCTTCAAATTGCGATCTAAGTTTTCTTGCTTGATATGCTGGTGAGTAGGGATGATGTTTTGAAGGACGATGCCTTGGCGATTTTGTCTATCAAAGCACAAACTCTGTAAACCTAGTCCTTCTCCTTTCAAATCAAAGAGAAATTTGTCTGTGACATCAATTAAAGGACGAATTACGTCAAATTCAAAGAAACCACTGCTATCTAAATAGCAAGTTAGCCCTTCCTCACGTAGTTTTTGAAACAATGGAACGAGCTTTTTATGATGAATGGTGGGTTCACCGCCAGAAACTGTTAAGCCACGAATGAAAGGAACTGCATTCATTACTTGCTCATACAAATACTGCAGGCTGACTTGATGAGCGCCTTCTGCATAACGAGGAATAGTTTCTGGATTATGGCAATAAAGGCAGTTTAACTTACAACCTTGTAAGAAAATACTGGTACGATTCCCCTGCCCTTCTACATTAGAAAAAGGAATAATACGATGCAGGGGACCATAAATATCAGAAAGTGCGGTCACAAAAAACGCTATTTTCTAGAGTAAGTTATTACTTACACAAGCTTCATTTGGAAAATCACTAATTCCGCTTGGCAGCAGAATGTGAAAACCGCTTTAAGTACATACCACTCTTCAACCTGTTGAATTTCAGATTGAATTTGGCTATTTTCAATTTCTAGATCACTAGCTTTCTATGTGATTTATTGATATGCGCCTTCTGCATCTTGACGAGTCGCGTAAAACTGTTCGATAGGCAAACTACAATCACTGTTATCAAACAATGATTTCATATCGAAAGTATTACAGCCTACGCATTCAATTGGTTTTTCAGTTTGAATGGCCATCTTTTTCTCCTTATCTAAAAAAGCCGTGATATAACACGGCTTATTAAGTTTCAAATTATTTTGCAGCAACAAAGCCGACGGCTTCGTACACTTTGGCAAGGGTTTCTTTTGCTCTTGCACGGGCTTTTTCTGCACCTTGACGTAAAATCTCGTCTAAAAGTACTTCATCATTACGATATTGATAGAAACGTTCTTGTAAACCCGCAAGTAAGTTTGACACTTCGTCAGCCACCGCTGTTTTTAAGTGGCCGTACATTTTACCTTCAAATTCTTTTTCAAGTTCTGCCACAGATTTATCTGTTACTGCAGAAAGGATATCTAATAAGTTAGATACACCCGCTTTATTTTTTACGTCATAACGTACAACAGGTGGTTCATCAGAGTCTGTTACCGCGCGTTTGATTTTTTTCGCCACTGATTTTGGATCTTCAAGCAAGGTCACCACGTTATTACGGTTATCATCAGATTTAGACATTTTTTTATCAGGATCTTGCAAAGACATAATACGCGCACCGGCTTTGCCTAAGAAGATTTCAGGAATCGTGAAAATATCACCATAAAGCGCATTAAAACGAGCGGCAATATCACGGGTGATTTCTAAATGTTGTTTTTGGTCATCCCCGACCGGCACGCTTTTCGCTTGGTAAAGTAAGATATCTGCTGCCATTAAAACCGGATAATCAAATAAACCCACGTTAATATTTTCGGCATAACGTGCTGATTTATCTTTAAATTGAGTCATACGGCTCATTTCACCAAAATAGGTGTAGCAGTTTAATACCCAGCTTAGTTGAGTATGTTCTGGGACATGAGATTGCACGAAGATCGTGCTTTTATTCGGATCAATGCCACAAGCCAAGTAAAGGGCGAGCACATCAAGAGTTGCCTTGCGAAGTGCCGTAGGGTCTTGACGTACCGTGATGGCATGTAAATCCACCACGCAGAAAATACACTCATAATCTTCTTGCATTTTCACCCAGTTGCGAAGTGCACCTAAATAATTCCCGATAGTTAATTCGCCGGAAGGCTGCACGCCACTGAATACAATTGGTTTTGTCATTGGTTATCCTTTTATTCTGTAAACTGAATTGGCGCTATGATAACAAAAGATAGGGCGTTTTTTAATGATTGAGTTCAAAACAATGTGTAAAAATGCTATATTACGCCAAAAATTTCTGCAGCTCACAATTTATAATCCCAATGAAAAATTATAATGATATGGCTCTGGCACTTGCCGGTGTTTGTCAA